>CAZTKR010000291.1:0-5008 GCA_964614115.1 uncultured bacterium
GAATTGGCAATATCGTCTTGGCGCTAAAATGGAACCTTTGAGAGGTGAAACATTTATCAGATGGAAACCGGTAGGTTTATACAATGCGATGATTGCGCCATTACTCGTCTATCGAATGAAAGGAGTCATATGGTATCAGGGGGAGTCTAATGCTGGTAGACCGGCTGAATATAGAACACTTTTTCCGGCATTAATTTGTGATTGGCGTAAAAATTGGAATCAAGGAGATTTCCCGTTTTTATTTGTCCAGCTCCCTAATTTTATGGAAGCAAAACCTCAGCCTTCCGAAAGTAATTGGGCATTATTGCGTGAAGCCCAGTTAAAAACGTTATCTCTGCCTAGTACAGCTATGGCTGTAACAATCGATATTGGTGAATGGAACGATATACATCCGCTCAATAAAAAAGATGTCGGAAAACGGCTCGCGCTTGCGGCTCAACGAGTTGCCTATGGTGATGAAAATGTGGTTTATTCAGGCCCTATTTATAAGTCTATGAAAATCGATGGGAACAAAATAATATTGACCTTTACGAAAATCGGCAGTGGCCTGATTGCTCAGGGAGGGGGAGGACTTCATGATTTTGCAATATCCGGAGCTGACAAACATTTCGTATGGGCACAGGCGATGATTGAGGACGATAAAGTCATCGTGTGGAGTGATAAAATTGCCCATCCAGTTGCAGCAAGATACGCCTGGGCCGATAATCCGGAAGGTGCAAATTTATTTAATATGGAAGGACTACCTGCCTCTCCGTTCCGAACGGATTTCTGTAAATCCCCCCAAATTCTAAGCGATTATACAATAACGCCGGTCCCTTTTACTGACGTCACCCTGACCGATAGCTTTTGGTCTACACGAATCGAAACCAACCGGACCGTCACCATTCCGTTGGGGTTTAAAAAATGTGAGGAAGAGGGCAGAATTCGCAACTTTGCCAAGGCCGGCGGACTGATGGAGGGAAAATACGAAGGCAAGATGCCATTCGACGATAGCGACGTATATAAAATCATTGAAGGCGCTTCTTATTCATTGTCTGTTCACCCCGATGAAAAACTCGAAAGATACATAGATGACATTCTCACCAAAGTTGCAGCAGCTCAGGAAGATGACGGCTATTTGTGCACTTGGAAAACCCTTGATCCCGATACCACACCCGCAGCGTGGGTAAAGCCCGGTCCGCGCTGGCACGACCTGGGTGCGAGTCATGAGCTGTACAATGCAGGACACATGTACGAAGCTGCGTTTGCGCATTACCAGGCAACCAACAAAAGAAATTTTCTGGATATCGCATTGAAAAACGCCGACCTGATTGCTGATACTTTCGGACCGGGCAAAAAACGCATCCCACCGGGACACCAGGTCATTGAAACCAATCTGGTAAAGTTGTACCGGGCGACACATGACAAAAAGTATCTTGACCTGGCAAAATTTTTTCTGGATCAACGCGGCAACGCGGAGGGTCACGAACTTTACGGACCATACAGCCAAGATCATGTTCCGGTGGTTCAGCAGGATGAAGCCGTCGGACATGCAGTCCGTGCGGTATATATGTATGCAGGCATAGCGGACATAGCCAGTATCTATAACGATTCGACCTATTTGAACGCCATCGACAAGATCTGGGATAATGTGGTCTCCAAGAAAATTTACATTACCGGAGGCATTGGAGCCCGTCACAGGGGCGAATCATTTGGCGACAATTATGAATTACCCAACCTGACCTCCTATAACGAAACCTGTGCGGCCATCGGCAACATCTACTGGAACCACCGCATGTTCTTATTCCACGGCCATGCCAAGTATATAGATGTTCTCGAACGCACACTTTACAATGGCATGATTTCCGGTGTGTCGTTGACCGGCGACTCATTTTTTTATCCTAATCCGCTGGAGTCTGATGGGAAGTACGAATTCAATATGGGCAAGCTGGAGCGGCAGCCTTGGTTCGACTGCTCGTGTTGCCCATCGAATGTCATCCGTTTTATTCCTTCGGTAACCAATTACATTTATGCCCACCGCGATGAAAATTTGTATGTGAATCTTTTCGTCGCCGGTAAAGCCGACATCGTATTAGATAAAACGCCGGTACAGATCATCCATGAAACAGATTACCCATGGGATGGCAAAGTCGTTCTAAAAATCGATCCCCTAAGCAGCAAACGATTTGCCCTGAATGTCCGCATCCCAGGCTGGGCGACAGGTCGGCCTTTACCAAGCGATTTATATTATTATTTGGGTGAAAACCAGAGCGATGTTTCACTCACAGTAAACGATGAACCGGTTGATTTGAATCTGAAGAATGGGTATGCTGTGATCGAGCGGCAATGGACGCAAGGTGATGTGGTTGAACTCAACTTGCCTATGCAGGTTCGACGTGTAGCAGCCAACGATCACGTGAAAGATGATGAAAATAAGGTCGCTCTCACGCGCGGCCCGATTGTCTATTGTGCGGAAGGCGTGGATAATGGAGGCAAGGTGTTGGACCTGAGTGTTCCTGATGAGTCCGAATTCCAGGCCGAATATAAGAGCAATTTATTAAACGGCGTTACCGTGATAAAAGGCAGAGCAGTGGACAAATCCGGCAGACAACAAAAATTAACGGTGATTCCGTACTATGCCTGGGCGCATCGCGGCAATGGTGAAATGGCAGTCTGGCTGCCGAGAAATAAGAAATAAGACATGAAGATAGAGTGTTATTAACATGAAAATGAAAATCATGAACATAGAGGTTTGTTTAAAAATATTATTATTTTTAATGATATATATGCTTAGGATAAATTTATCCCCAGCCCAAAATAACGACTCAAAATGGTACGAAACCTGGACTGCTGACAACGGCAACGGAACCTACACCAATCCGCTTTTTTACGAAGAATTTTCCGATCCGGATATGATACGTGTTGGCGACGATTATTATCTTACCGGAACGACAATGCACACGATGCCGGGCTTGCCTGTTCTGCATTCCAAGGATCTGGTAAACTGGGAGTTTTTATGTTACGCCTGCGAAAAACTTGACTTTGGGCCGGAGTTTAGACTGGAAGATGGTAAAGATATTTATGGTCAGGGAATCTGGGCTCCATGTTTTCGCTTTTATAACGGGAACTATTATATATTCTCAAATGTTAACGAGCAAAAGACGCAGGTGTTTACGACGACCAATCCTGCCGGACCCTGGAAACACAGTGAGATGAAGGTCTCGTTGCACGATCTTTCTGTGTTATTTGATGAAGATGGAAAAGTGTACACGGTTTGGGGGTATGATGAAATAAGAATGGCAGAGTTGACGGAGGATCTGTTAGACATTAAACCTGGTACCGAGAAAATTATTATTCCCAGAGGAAGCGGAGCCGGAGAAGGATGTCACTTCTATAAAATTGACGGGAAGTATTTCATAACCATTACAAACTGGGATCCCGTGTGCTACCAGGTTTGTGCTCGTTCGGATAAACCTTACGGATCTTATGAAATACATGTAATTAGTGCGGAGGAAAACCTTGGAATAGGAACGGGCTGGCGATTGTGGGAGATACAAGATGATCCTCCTTTCAATTTGGTTGAACCTATTGAGAATAATGTCGGATGCATCCCGATGCATCAGGGAGGAATTGTTCAAATCCAATCGGGTGAATGGTGGGGATTCTCAATGCTCGATCATAATTCAATCGGAAGAGTTACCGCACTTTCGCCGGTTACCTGGAAAGACGGCTGGCCTTACTTCGGTTTGCCCGGTAATCTGACCCGCTCACCGCGTACATGGGTAAAGCCAAATATAGAATTTCACTCTGAATCTTCCGCTCCTTATGACAGAGATGATGATTTTGATGGTCCTGAATTAAAAAATATATGGCAGTGGAATCATGTTCCCGTGAATGAAAAGTGGTCTCTTTCAGAGAGAGAAGGATATTTACGCCTACACTCACTTCCGGCTGAATCATTCTGGCATGCAAGAAATACGTTGACGCAACGCGGGATCGGACCAGAATCATATGCAGTTGCTGAAATGGATGGTTCAAATTTACAAGCTGGCGATGTCGCCGGATTGGCTCTTTTAAATTTGCCTTATGCATGGATTGGAATAGTCAAAGATAATAAGGGGCATAAACTACAATTCTATAATCAGCAGGAAAAAGAACGAATTAGTGTAGAAACCGATGCGAAAATAATCTGGCTAAAAGCTTACTGTAATTTTGATAACGACATTGGAAAGCTGAGCTATAGTTTTGACGGGACAAATTTTATTGAAATCGGTGGTAAGATTATAATGCCGTATCAATTAAAAACATTCCAGGGTGTACGATACGCCTTGTTTAATTTTAATAAGAGAGGTGAAGAGGGAGGTTTTGCTGATTTCAACAGTTTTAAAGTAATTGAATCCCGATGTAAAGGATTAACACGACCCATCCCTTATAATCAGATAATTACTTTGAGAAGTATTGCGGATGGAACTGTTCTAGTAAACTGGAATAATTTTTTACGCCCGGTTGATATAGACAGTCGTTTTACAGAGCGGGAAGCTTCTTTATTCAAAGTGCTTGATCGCGGTCGAGGTCGTATGGCTCTTCAGTCGATTGCTACCAGCGGATATGTCACAGTAAAGGGATTGGGAGGTATGGCTGAAGTGCGCATTGAAAGTAAAGACCATGGCGAAGCGTCTACTTTTCAATGGCAGGAAATGTTGAAGGACGATGTAATGCTCATGTCATTATATACTCATAGGCATTTATTTGTCGATCCTTTCGCAGGAAGCCTTTGCTCTGCCGATGCAGCCGGTGCAAGACCTGATCGAAAAGGTGGGGCATGTTTTGTATGGACGAAAGCAGGCAGGTAGATTCTGTATTTTAATATTCGCATTAGATGAAAGTATGATGTTTAAAATTGGTTTCACTGATATTTTATCTGTATTATCAAGCCTTGGTTGACAGAGCATACTTGTTTGTTATATTCTTTAACAGAATGTAACCCTATACATTAAAATCGTGAATAAAATTATTAATAATAAATAAT
>CAZTKR010000292.1:0-4953 GCA_964614115.1 uncultured bacterium
TGAATAGGTTCTCTCTCCATCCCTGTTGCGGGCGAATCCTATTGACATTGAATGGTATTGGCGGGGGCTCATTAGATAGCCCAGCATGGTGAACAAGTCCCGTTTGCCCACTCTTTAGATACCGTACCCCGACTTGCTGCTCGTCGCCCCAGTACATACGACTAGCGCGCTCTTTATTGCCCCTGGATGGCATGATCTCAACCTCTTCCCCATACATATCGCTTTTTGGGTCGGTAACATAATAGATATCAAATGGCTCGAAGTTGTCTGCCGGTTGTTCATTTAATTCAGTGACCATCTTATTCCCCCGATAAGTACTTCACAGGCAATTTCACCTGCAACCGATCGCCAGCGGTTCCTCTAGGCGTTTTCACCTGTTGGCGCCGGCACTTCAATGTGCCCGGCTACCACACCATCACGGTAAAACTCTTCCAGGTACTCATTTTCATACAGTTTATATCTGTCATTCCATTTTTCGCCATATCTCATAATCACCCACAAAGTTGTAGGCAAGAGAATGATCAACATTGCAGTTATGTGGCCATAAAATGGCATCCCTGGTAATAGGTACTCGAATAACGAAATAAGGCCGATCTCTATACCAAAAATCGAGCTAATCCCCACCATTATAAGAGCAAGCCACTTCCATCCTCGGTTGTCTTTGTTGTACTTATGACTTGCGATCATCTTGATTTCTTTTTCAGTAATCTCGATTGCCATCCTTACTACCTCCGTCGTTTACTGGTACCGAAAAGTAACCACCCACCATGGAAAAACACTGCAAAACCGAAGAATATCAATGGATATCCATAATAGGGGTACTCCTGGCCGCAATAATAGAATCCCCATCCCATTGCCACCAGGCTGGAAATGACATAGATCCACCATTCCCCTCTCCAGAATGCAAATGCCAATAGAACCAGCACAAGTAAAATCCCAACGAGTAACTCCATATTATCCTCCCACCATGTAATTGTGGCATCATTTACTCTCAACCAGGACATCACATCTCCTGCTGTTGTCCCGGATGATAATTGGCATAGTGTGATTTCCAGATCCTTAGCCTCATCAATAGTAACAATCGCGTTATAATCTAGATACCCGGATGCGGTAATATTTAATGTATGCGGCGGATGAATAATAACTTTATTCGAGACCGGATCATAGTACCCATATTCAATATTCTGTGTGGGAATCGTGCCAGATGACACACTGGTAACACCTGAATAGACTGTGACCCCACTACCTGTTTTTATATTTACAGAAGCAGCAATAGGTGTACCATTATCGGTAGTTACTGTTAAATCCACAGTATAGTCAATAAAAAACGGTTTAAATGGGCCGACCCCCTCCTCATGGACTGCCCAATTATCGTCCGTTGTGCAATTAACGAAAGTGGCAGTACCTGTATAATCGCCACGAATATAAATCGATTTATCTGTGGCATTTCGTATATCTATATTGTGCATTTTAAGAATGCCGGAAGATGTTAAAGCCACTCCGTAATTATTATTTGTTAAAAGAACATCATTGAGGTTTGATCCAGCTAATAACGAATTGACCCCCATGTAACCATCATCAATGACCTGGTTAGTTATATCAATTTCACAATCATTAACCATACACTTGTGAAATATGCAATTCCGCAAGAATGACCCAGAACCAAACCCATTAATCTGGGCACGATCGTTATGTACCCAGTTATCATCTTTTGAGATATGGGTATTGAGGAAACGTATAGATCCGCCTGAATACATAAAAATTTTATCCAGCCGAAACGTATCTTCCTCAGTCACTATAGAACAATCACGCAATCTTACAACGGCGTTGGTATGTACATTTTGAACGACTTCACCATTGGAACTCACAATACCATCGGAAAACGACAATTGAATACCCTTAGCATCTAAAAAAGTCGGCCTTACATCGTTTCCATAGTCTATTTTTGCTTTGGTAAAAAATTGATGAGTGCCTAGTTGATAAAACGGGGAAGTGCCCGGCATTACCGCTATTAGGGCATCGTATACATCCTGATAAGTAACTGGCGATCCAGTTACAGTAATTAAATTACTGACGGCTGTATATGTAGCCGAATGGACGCCGATATGTAAATTTACATAATCCATCCATCGTGGATCGTTGATCGTTACCCTGACCCCTCGATTTTTGGATAAATCGACTGTCTTATCAGTAATTTGTGTACTCAGTGTTTCAGTATCATCCGGGATGGTATAAAATCGGACCAGACCGGGATCTGTATTGACTTTTATATGATCATCGCCGTTGGTGCCTGATGTGTACCAATAAAACGACTGGAGTGGATACGATTTAATTTCTGATGATGACAATCGTGATGGGTTTGGAGTAATGAGGAAATCCCAATTATGCGAATTGATTTTTTTAACTGTGATAATTTCATCACCGTTGGATCCGTTTAGCACCCATTCGATTTGTCCTGGAGGTGTGTACGTTATCTCTGGTTTAATATCCGGCACGACCGGATTAATTTGGGCCTCCACCGGATACACAAAAACAAACACCAAACAGGCTAACACCGCTATCCACAACAGCCCAAGAGTGAAACTCGTGATGCTATTACGCACTCTTAGCACCCCTATTCGCTTCATCGAGTATCACCTTCAACTCCGGGACTAATTCGGGCAGAATTTGTATCCCGATCTGGCCACGGCCATCCCGCCGCACATGAGTATACGGTTTGTTGCGATGCTCGCGGATCCGTTCGATATTATCCATCACGTCATCGTATTCCCCAATCTCCCCCGCCAGGCGCTCGGTTTCTGCTATCTTGAAATACAGCCATTGATAAGCGCCCTTCTGCTTTATTTCGGCCTTACACCGAGCCGGGTGGTCCATGATAATCCCGAATAATGGCATATCCCACAATTCCTCTATTGATGCCCGGTCCTGCCCGGATACATCCACTAAGGTTGCGTTCCCCTCAATCTTGACCGATTTCATAAATGTGAACGGGTTGATCGTCTGATAACTATTATAGATCGGCCACAGGTTCTGAGCATTGGAAATAGAATACTCACCTATAGGGCCCCGCAAACCAGTCATAACGCCTGAATAATCACTATACGTCTGGAATATCAACTGACCGCGCGGGACTCGATTTTCCTTCCCCCATACGGTATAGTAAGCGTCTTTGCAGTCCAATATAATATCGATTTCATCGTGGATATCACGAGGTATGACATAATCGAAATGCAGGGACATAATTACCTTCAGCCGGCGTTTGCGTAGCTGGGTAATAAACCGGGTTATCAGGATTGATAAATTTGTATTTGACCGCATCCGATTGATCCACGTATCAATCTCGTCAATACAAATGACCCCCTCGATCAACGTCCTATCGAACGATAGCATGAAGTCCATATCGATAGGTTTAGGGTGATACTCTTCGGGAATGCCCAGTTCCAGGAGTTTGTCGGGGTAAAATTCTACGTTCGTCCAGATTGGCAGTTTTGCCAGCATTGCCCGGACGAGGATTCTAGCGATACTAAGGCCCTTGCCTCCGCCCTTCAGCCCAGTGACAAGCAGCACCCATTCTTCCGGGATACTGCTATAATTAACGTTATTGCCGACATCGAGGCCGTCCAGGAGATCATCAGGTTCGAGCTCATCTCCGGCTTCGTCCAGATCCAAAACCTCTTCTACACATGTATCCACCGCTATCCTCGTGCCGGTTCGTATTCACCTTCGGTTTCTTCTCGTTCGCGTTTGCGGCGCAGTCGATCCAGTAAACTGCGCTGGTTCTTCTCTTCAACTTCGGTGGTGAATTTACCCCACTCCGGCACCGCTATCCCCATCGCGATCATGGTGCCAATCAGGGTTTGCCAGCCGTTTTCGCCCATGCTGTTCGATATGTAATTCAACACATAGTCCTGCGTGCCTTTGTGCTGCGGCGCTATCGTTATTAATGCGTTTAATAACCGTGCCTGGCGGCGCGTTAATCGACCCTTGATGAATGCCCGCTGTATCGGGGCATCATCTTTTGAGATCTGCATGAACTCACGGAATGTCTGCCCCATCCCGGACATCCGATTGAAGTTCACTCCCAAAATGTTGTCCTGGCTATCTCGATATTGTTGTTTCTTGGAACCCTGCATTAAATACCTCAATCACCTGTGGATGCTACGACCATAACGAATGTCAGCACCAGTATGAGAATCATCGGCCCAACTATCCCGCCGATCTCCTTGAACCGCTCCAGTGGTGTGCGATCCTCCCTCTTCAGCCCCTCCAGTTCCGCTTCTATTAATATCCCGCGATACGTGCTCACAAACGCATACAACTGAGCAGCAGTGCGGCCATAATGGCCTGTTTGTGGTAGCGGAAGTGGGGCAATCTGTTTTTCGATAATTTCGGTTGGCAAATCATCTAAAGTGCCTTCTCCAAGTGAATTTTTACTCAAGGCTAACAGTAATTCATTTGCCTGTATTGAATCTAGCCCAGGGACCATGACCCAGTAGATCGTTTTATCCCCTTTGAACCAATACTCATAATCCGATGGCAGTGGTTTATTAGTGCGAAACCCTGAGAAGGTCCCGCTCGTGGTCTCAATAATTGTGAAGATACCACCTGTCTTTTTGGTCTCCTGCTCATCTAACAGGGCCCTTAGCTCGATCGGCGGGGTGATCTCTTGTTTTGCTACGGGTAATTTCTGTTTTTTCCTGCCATTTTTAGATGGCTTCTCTTGTACCTCTGTAGTCATGCCCCACCTGCTACCAAATAATCTTTCAGCATCACCAGACTGACAATCCCAAAGACTACTGCCGTAACCAGTAATGCCGTCTGCAAACGTGTGGTCCGGTCCTCTCTATCCTGTGACAGTTTCTTTTCCCTGATATATGTAAAAGCCTCCATCATAACGTCGTTGATAATAACATCGTCTGAAGACTCATCTTTTTCGAACTCCATCATTTTGTA
>CAZTKR010000293.1:0-4933 GCA_964614115.1 uncultured bacterium
CTCCCAGTCCAGGATGGTGGAAGCCGTCAACCTATATAGAGACCTCCGTAAAACGCTGATCACAAAATACACGAACAACAAGGGGGGATTATAAGAGTACATAGAGAGCAAACCGATCGATCTGATGACGATATAACCGGCCTGATATTCTGGTAGAGTACTGGTCATCGAAACAGCCGAATCATCGATAGAGGAATAAATAGTATCCTTTCTCTTCAATCAGAGGAGACTCGGAAGGAAGGTTATGAAACGTTTCATTCTCTTAAGCATGGCAATGGTGATCTTTTCCTGCACATCATCGAAGCAGGCAGGTGATTTCCACATCCGATGGCTGCGACAATCCTCGGGTACGGATGCCAGCCTTCGCGGCTTGTGCACTGTGAGCGACCGTGTCGCCTGGGCCAGCGGCAGCAGGGGAACGATCCTCCGAACCACAGACGGCGGAAAGTCGTGGCAGGACTTGCCATCTCCCCATCAAGCCGCGTTGGACTTCCGGGACATCCAGGCTTTCGACGAGAACACGGCCCTGATCCTCAGCGCCGGTCAGCCGGCCAGAATATACAAGACCACCGACGGCGGAAACGTCTGGACAAACACCTACACAGACCCGAATACGGCATCCTTCTACAACGCCATGGCCTTTTGGGATGAAAGAAAGGGTATCGCCACCAGCGATCCGGTGGAAGGTCGCTTTTTATTGATTCAGACCACTGACGGCGGCAATTCATGGGGTCGCGTTCCCCCGGAGAACATCCCAGAGCCTCTGGAGGGCGAGGCGGGATTTGCAGCTAGCGGTACGTGTATCGCTGTCTGGGAAGAAACGCATGCTTGGCTCGGCATGGGAGGCCCGGCAGCCCGTCTGTTCCGTTCCACGGATCGGGGATGGACATGGTCTGTCGCCTCCACGCCCGTCCTCAGTGGCCGTCCATCGGCCGGCATTTTTTCCGTCGCGTTTCTGGATTCTAAAAACGGCGTGATCGTCGGCGGCGATTATCAAGATCCCGACGGGACCAAAGGAAATGCAGCCTACACAACCGACAGCGGCAGGACGTGGCTGCCCGCTGATACATCCCCACCATCGGGATTCCGTTCATGTGTCGCCCATCTGCCAGGGACGACGTCCGCACTTCTCGCAGTCGGCTCCAACGGGTCCGACCTGTCCGTTGATCTCGGAAAAACATGGACTCGGCTCGACACGACCGGTTATCACGTCGTCAGCTTTCCAGAAACCGGAGACACGGGCTGGGCAGCCGGTGCCCAGGGTCGAATCGCTAAAATCATCATCGAATAGCAACCATGATACCATTATTATACAGGAGTACCATCATGAAACGTTGGATTTTTTTCGTCGTCCTATTATCCGTCCTATCGGCTCATGCCAGGACGAACGGTCAGCCGAAGTCCATATCGGGCAGAATCCGATTCGAAGGAAAGGTAACGGGTGATGTCATCGTCCGTTTATACCCAGTGGCCGTATCACCCGGCGGGCAGATTCGCCCCCTCACCAAGAGAGATGTGTATGGCGCGGCAGAACCGATTCAAACATCCACACTGGAGAAGCCAAGACGTTATGCGTTCGAGTCGTTGCCTTTGGGTCACTATTCCGTCCTGGCCTTCATCGATGCCGACGGTAACGGTGAACCAAGTTTCCTGCCCCCCGAGCCATTGGGTTGGTATACCTCCCATCCCGGCGGATGGTTCGCTCCCATCGATCTGACCAACAGCAGCGTGAGCGATGCCGATTTCACCTTGCGCATACCCACTCCGTTTTCTCAAGAGGATAAACATACGGATCACGGCGCTCTCCGCTGGATTCAGGGACTTCCCGTGCTCCAGCTCTGGGGAACGGCCGAGGAACGCGGTTTCGCCCACGGCTACCTGGCGGGAGAACAGATCATCGATTTCCTCGAATTCTATATCGTCGAGGACAGTTGGCGCTCGGCGCAACGGTACCAAGACATCTTCGTCGCCTTCATCGAAAACCATGTTTCCGCCCCTCCCGAGTTTCTTCGGGAGTGCGACGCTGTCATCGAAGGCATGAGGTCATCGAAGACCGATATGTACATCCAGTGGCTGGAGCGTGATTTCAACCGGACCGACCTCCTGGCCATCAACGCCTACATTGAAAGGCGGGCCGCCTTTGCTTTGGAGCCTGCCTCTTCCTGCACGCAGTTTGCCTTCTGGGGCACGCAGACCGGGGGAAGCGAGCTCAACGGCGGCTTGATCGCCGCACGGAACATGGACGGAGAATGCGACATCCGCAAGGTCACCGTCAGCCACTTTCTCCTGTACGCCGTCGCGCCTTCGGAGCCTGGGCATAAGCGGTGGTTCTCGGCCATGTGGCCCGGCTTTGTCGGTACGATTTCCGGCATCAACGAGGACGGCCTGTACAGCATGGAGAACGCCGGAGGCTCGGGCCCGGGGCCTGTTCCCGACGGCATCGTCCCCTGCTCCCGGATTCAGCGTACCATCCTGGAGACACAGGGAAGAGAAGCCTCGCCCGAGAGTGTCCTGAAGACGATGGAAACATTTACCTGTTCGGAGGGCGGTATCACGGCGGCCGGTTCCATCATTCTATGGGCCGTTCCATATAGCGGACAAGATACCCCAGCCTTTGTATACGAAGGCGGCCGTGGCGGTGGTGCTATGCGGTCTCCGGTGGACGTTCGACCGGCAGACCCAATCAACATTATGGCCTCCAACCACCATCTCGTCTACGGTTTCGATGCCGACCGCCCCGACCACTCGTTGGGCAGGCGTGTTTCTTTCTCGTCAAGATGGCGTTACGAGGTGGGCATGAATACGCTGGAAGCATGGTCTCGTCAAAACAAGCCCCTGGGCATAGCCGAGGCGAAAAAGCTTCTGCAGATGGTCTCTCATGGATCGACGGAGTATTCCGTCATCTTCCTGGCCAACGAGATGCGCATCCTCGTGGCCGTGGACGACCTGAAGACCGACATGTGGGATGCACCATATTTGGATTGGGTCACGTTCCGGTTTGACGATCTCTTCAGCAAGTGAATCGTCTTAAATCATTGGAAACGGATAGAAATTTTTATTATCTTAAATGGATGTAGCCGTGTCCATAGATACTGCCTGTCATACGACTATCTCAATGAACACAACAAATCGATGAGGAACCCCATGATGAAAAAACGAATCCTGTTGTACGCTTGCATCTTTCATCTTTGCTTACTCGCATGCGGTCAATCGATCTCAGACAAGCCGACATCCAACACGGAGACCGAGCCCGCGACCGGCACGAAGGGCATGGTCAGCACGGCGCATCCTCTGGCTACTCAGGTGGGACTGGACATACTCGGCCAGGGCGGAAACGCGTTCGACGCGGCCGTTGCCGTGGTAGCCGTCCTGAATGTGGTCGAGCCGATGATGTCGGGCATGGGTGGATACGGCACTATCGTCGTGTATGATGCCGATAAAGCCGAGGCACGCTTCCTCAATCCCAGCAGCCGGATTCCCAAAGCCGTGGATTCCGACGTATATCGACCACCAACACCCAACTACAAGGAGAACAGGCGAGGTGCCAAGGCCGTATCCACGCCGGGCAACGTCCACGCATGGGAAGCCATGTCTCGTGAGTACGGCAAGCTGGCTTGGAAAGATCTGTTCAAGCCCGCCATCTCGTATGCCGAAGAAGGATTCGTCATCAGAGAGCAGACGGCACGCATGATAGGCTGGGCCTTCCCCTCTTTTCCGGAGCACGCAAAACGGTTCTACGGAAAGGACGGAAACCCTTTGAATGCGGGAGACCGCCTCATCCAGAAGGACCTCGGCCGGTCGTTGCGCCTCGTTGCAGAGCAAGGTGCCGAAGCCTTCTACAATGGAGAGATCGGCCGAGCCATCGATATCTCCATGAAGCAACAGGGGGGATTTTTATCCATCCAAGACCTTCAGGCCGACCGGGCCGAATGGTGGGAGCCCATTCGCATCGAGTACCGGGATTACGACGTGATCACGGCATCTCCCCCGTCGACGGCCTTTCCGTCCCTCATTCGTCTGGGACTGATGAGCCGTTTCGACAACAAGGCATTGGGTCACAACACGACCGATTACCTCCATCGTTTTGCCGAGGTAACCAAGCAGGCCTTCTGGTGCCGACTGGCCTACGCAGGAGACCCGGAGTTCACACCGCCGCCGTTGGATCGTCTTCTTTCGCCAGCGTACTGGGAAGAGTGCGTGGATAAAATCGATCTGAAAAAAGCCAAACCCTTTGAGTATCCCGGTATCGCAGGCACAGAGCAACAACATACAACCCACTTCGTCGTGGCCGACCGGTGGGGCAACATCGTCTGCGCCACACAGACTCTGGGCAACGCCTTTGGCAGCCGGATCATGCCCGAGGGAACTGGCATCTGGCTGAACAATTCCCTGGCCTACTGCACCTTCGAGCCCAAGGGGAATCCCATGGATGCCCATGCCGGCCACCACAAGCTGTCCGGCGACTGCCCCACCCTGATCATGAAAGACGGGCGTCCCTGGGTCGCCATCGGCACGCCCGGCGGGCATACCATCGGTCAGACCGTACCCCAGATGGTGATGAATATCATCGATTTTGGAATGGATATCCAGAGTGCCATCGCCGCGGCACGTATCAGCTTCATAGAGCCGGACTGGATCGCCGTGGAGCCCGGCATCCCGGAAGCCGTTCGAAATGAACTGACAGACATGGGCCACAAAATAAGGGAGACACGGGGATTGGGCGATGCTCATGGCCTTATCATCGACTATAATCAAAAGGGGAAACCCGTCCGTTTTACCGGCGGGTCCGATCCCAGGGGTCAGGGTCTGGCCAAAGGTCTTTAGGTCGTGACGCTCAGACACAGTCCAAGGGATAAAAAACACTATCCCATCATTCGAGTCGGAACTTTTTTGTAAATGTTATTTATAACATAGAATTATAGATGAGAATACG
>CAZTKR010000294.1:0-4931 GCA_964614115.1 uncultured bacterium
AAGGGAAAAATCGAAGAATACCGGGGTCTGGACCTGGAAAAAGAAGCCCAAAACTCCAACGGATTCCAGGTCGATATTGACATCGTTTGCAAGGTAATGGACCTGGACGGCAGTGGTATCCTGGTGTTGGCTGACGGACGTTTTTACGGGGAAAACGAGAAAGACACGCGCGGTAAGGCAGCGATCTGGGGATTGGGATTCGGGGCGGATGCCCGTTTATCCGATAGAATCAGATTGGATTTTCGTTTTAAGTATCTTGCAGGAAATTATACATTCACCGAAGAGCGTACCGTTGAGGGTATGGATACGTATCTTGGCTTTACTTTTCGTCTATAATCGTCATTCAAATAGATTATATAAAAACACTCACCTCACGTCATCCCATTCCGTGTCACCTAATCAGCGAACCCGCGGATAGGCTTCGCTTAGAAGTATTGATTCCGATAATCTTCTATATCGGCCTTCTCTTTTAGTTGATTGTACCAGGCCATGAAAATGCGTTGTTGTTTCTGCCTCATCAATTCCTGTCGTTTATTCTCTAAGGACGTTTCTATCAGACGTTCGTCGATTTCTGTACGATCGATAACCTGAACTAGATAGTAACCCCGTTCTCCTTCTATGGGTTCGGAAATTTCCCCGGCGTTCAATCGGAATGCGGTACCGGCAACATGGGGATCTCTGCCGATTCCGGTTATGTAGGACAGGAGCCCGAAAGGTCCCGTCTCCCGAATGTCGAGAGAATCTTCGTTGGCAGCCTGCTCGAAGCTCAAACCACCGTTGATTTTCTCCCATACCTGGCGGCACAAATCACCGGATTTAGCTTTCTGCTTTTCGCGCTGAAGGATACTTCGAATGGACGCTTCGACTTCCTCGAGGGGTCTACTTTGTGGCTTTTGTATTTCTGATATACGAAAAACAATTATGTTTTCTCCAGACGATGTGGGAGGACTCACGTAGCTGAGTTTTTCCCGGAAAACAAGGTAATTCAGTCTGGATACCATTCCGATGCCGGGTATAAAACTACCCTCCTGGAATGGGGGCGTTTCTTGTACGGTGAGGCCCTCCTGTTCGGCCACTTGGGCAAATTGTTTCCCACTTATCCTGTTCACTTCGTCATAAAAATAGTCCGCTCTATCTTGGAGATCATCGTAGGTTTCGGGACTTGTTTTAAATTTTAGAAGAATATGCCTCGCATGGACCTTGGTTTCTCCGTCCTCGAATTTACGTGCCAGAACCTGCATAATATGCAGGCCGTGCTGGGTCTCGATGGGTCCGATGAAGTCTCTGATATTTGCGGAAAACGCCGCTTCCTCGAAAGGTTTGACCATATCACCCCTGCCAAAGAAACCGAGGTCTCCTCCTTTGTCTTTGGTACCCTCGTCGTCGGATTCCTTAGCGAGTTCTTCGAAATCGGCTCCCGATTTGAGTCGTTCCAGAATATCGTAACTGTCCTCCCATGTCTGGCTTGAATCCTCGGCCGATGGCTTCCCCTCGAATACGACATACTCGATCTTCCTCTTTTCAGGAATACGATATTCTTCTAAATGCTCTTTATAGTAGGCCTGTATTTCCGAATCGGACACGTCAATATTTTCCAACGAGACATTGGCGGGATCGAAAAAGATATACTTGACATTGACTTTTTGATTTTCTTTGATATAGGCGTCCCTTACCTCCTCATTGGTGATTCGTATGGTGGATAACACATACTGCTGTAATTTTTGCATGGGGATTGATCCCCGTAGTATGTTTTCAACCGGAATCCATTGATCGTAATTACGAGGATCGCTGAGAGCTTGCTGGTATTTGGTCATATCAAACTGGCCGTCCGTCTGGAATTGTTCGATGGAACGAATGAAGTCCGGTGGATTATTTCGCAACTGGAAGACGACTTCCTGGGGAGTTGCTTGAATTCCCAGACGTTTGATCTCCTGAGCATACAGGATATTCTGAACCATGCTTTCCCATACTTCATCCCGGATGGATCGTATGCGGTATTCGGGAATATCCGTCGTACCTTGTTCCTCTTTGAGCAACTCCAGTCTTTGACTCACGGTCTGGTTATACTCTTGATACTGTATCTTTCGGCCGTTGATGATTCCGATGATCCCTTGTTCGACGCCCGATGTTCTGTCCTTGAATCCTCCCATGCCCCAACTGAACACGATAGTGGCGATGAAGGCAATGGATACGACCCAAAAAATATGTTTCATATATTTTCGGAGTGTCTGCATCATGGGACGAATGACTCCTCTTTATTTTAGAAAAACCAAAAGTTTCTGAATGTAAAATATAACATTTCCTGCACCAAAAATCAAGGCGATTTTCCTGGGCGTCTCGGAACAGGCCGATTCAGGAGGCTAAGACACAGCATAGCGAGTGCGACTGAACGAGTCCGATGGATTTCTGTAATTGTTATCTGAAGTGGGGGAGCATGATCGCAGATGTATCCCATCGTCGCAAGTCGTTTGATACTGTTTAATGTCTGTTTGCCAACCATCCGACACGATGTCATCCAATAATCACCATAAAGTCATCAAGAGTAGCGGTACATTGAAAGAGGAACTGGGTCAATAATAATCGCGTGTAATGAATGTCAAATCGTCCTGGTGATATAAGTAAAATTCATCGTCTTGAAACGTGCGGAGCGATACTCGAGATGTGTCATCTATATAAAACAGGGCGGTTGTGATATTGGCGACCGCACTGTCATGGTGAATGCCATGGGAGGAGAGAGCATTAAACCAGGATTTTTCTCCTTGACAAAGACGAGAATTCCTTTTAATTTGAATGTGACTCTATCGGAGACGGGCTGGATGAAATTTATGAAAAATATCCTCGTCATCAGCATGCTTTGCCTAACGGGTTGTGCTTATTTCAACACGTTTTACAATGCGAAACAGTACTACCGAAAGGCCTATCATGCAACGAGAAAGAATATGACGGATAAAGTGAGCGGACCAGAAAAAACGAATTATCAGAAAGCCATCGAAAAAGCGTCCAAACTCATTGAACTGTATCCCAACAGCAAGTACGTAGACGATGCGCTTCTGATGATGGGCAAGTGTTATTATTATATCGAAGAATACTTGAATGCCCGTCGAAGATTGGAAGAGCTCCGGACGAACCACCCCAATAGCGAATTCATTCTCGAAGCGAATTTATGGTTGGCTAAGACCGATTTGGCTCTGGAGCAGTATGACGAGGCCAGGATTGGTTTGGAGTCATTCATCGGTTCGGAGGTACCAAAGAAATTACGTGGAGAGGCCTATTATTATTATGGAGAGCTTCACCAGGAGCAAAAATCCTTCGAGACTGCCGTAGATGCGTACCAGAAATCGATTGAAGATGATATCGGAGATCTGAAGGCCCAGGCTTTGTATGCAATGGGAGTGAGCTATGATTCATTGGGCATGTACGATGAGGCGTCGAAGTATTATCGTCGGGTTGTAAACGCCGATCCTGTTCTGGACTTGTATTTTGAAGCCGAGTTCAAGTATGCTCAAATGATCAAGAAGCTTGGACGTTACGACGAATCGATACGCCTGTATGAGAGATTGCTGGGTGAGGAAAGGTACAAACAGTGGTATCCACAACTGCAATTGGAAATTGCCGCTTGTCTTGCCTTGAAAGGGGATGTCGAGGGTGCCATCATGGCATACCAGGATATTATCCTAGAATATAAAAAAACCGCTCATTCTGCTCGTGCCTACTATATGCTGGGACAATTATACGAAGAAAAGCAGAACGATTACGATCGTGCACAGGACGCATATACCCAGGTACAGCGTGAATTCAGACAATCTACTGTCGTCGATTCGGCAGAAACGCAGAAGCGTGACATCCAACGTTTCCAGGCGTTAAAACGGGTTATTCAGATGGTGCAGAGGGGTGAAAAGGGTGAGTTGGTCGTGGTCACAGAAGAAGTCCAGGAAGATACACTAGCAGATGAAGTCATTTATATGAAAGTCGATTCCGCTACTGTGGATTCGCTGCGACAACAACTGCTGATCGAATTGGCCGGGCAGGCTTTTGTCGATTCCATCATAAGTGATTACACATACCAGCAATACGGACGGGCGAGTAGTACAAATCAAGATGCAGGTTCGAGAGATTCGTTTCGCGATAGAAGATCGAGAGAAACACCCGGCCGTCAGGATGGAGACACACCTCGTATGGATTGGATGGAGTGGATTCAGGAGGGTGACTATCCCGATGAGATCGACCTGGTTGTCGGACTTCGAAAACTCTATGATCGTCGGCAAGAACTCGAAAGACGGCGGATCACCGAGAATCCCGAATTGAAATCTTTCCGTCCAGAGGAACTCGATAAGAATCTGTTGTTCTTGGCCGAGCTTTATCTGTTTCGTTTTAACCAGCCTGATTCAGCTTTCGATCAATACCAGAGGCTCCTGGATCAGTTTCCTGACAGTCCATATGCACCCCAGGCTTTGTATAACATGAGTTACGTGGCCGGTGAGATGGAAAATCCAGACGAACAGGAACAGTATTTACACAGGCTCATCCAGAATTATCCTGAATCCGAGTTTTCCAATATAGCCAGGGAGCATTTCGGACTTACACCGGTACTGGCAGGGGAAGATACCGTTCATGTACTTTTTAAGCAAGCGGAAGCGTGGTTGTTCGACAGGAATAATCCAACGGCTGCTTTCGAAAAATACGGTCAAATTTGGGAATCGTTTCCTGAATCGGACGTGGCTCCCAAGGCCATGTATTCTATGGCCTGGGTTGGGGAGACATCTTCCCTGCTCAGCCCAGATCCTTCGGCTTCGCCTCAGGATGACAGAGCCTCGCCGCGCGAGAACACTTTTTTCGATCCGGGTCAGTCCTGTACGCCGTCGTTGAGTTGAAACAGTTCCTCGACGGGCACGCCGAGCGCTCGGGAGAGCTTCAGGGCCAGATACGTGGAG
>CAZTKR010000295.1:0-4907 GCA_964614115.1 uncultured bacterium
TTATATATGGTTTTTTCAAGATTCTACCGCTGTGTGCAGATGGCAAGGGATGACGGAACAGGATTGCATGTCTGTTCCTGAGTTTGTAAAGAAAAGGAAGGTGTTTACCTCACCTTAATTGTGCCGACATCTGAAAGTCGGCTTCGGATTCACGCTGTTGTTTTTAAAAAGGCCTCGGTTTTTATCGGGGCATTTTTTATATTAGCCTGATTCGGATGGACCAGAAATGTAAAATATGTCGGAAGTATAGGATGTGTCGGGCATATAGGATATGGTGAATGAAGGCGAATAGAAGTCGCTGATCTAGGAACCGGGATGAAAAAATTTCTTAACATGAGATTTTCCAGTCTTTTTCATGATCCGCGAGCATCCTGGTTCATGAGCCTCATCCTCCTGTTCGGTGTGGCGGCGGGCGTCGTGCTGGGTGTTCTGAACAATTACCTTCACGAGGTTCTGTCCATCAGCAAGGTGGAACGGGGTGCCGTGGAACTGTTCCGGGAGCTTCCCGGTCTGCTCTTGGTGATCCTGATTTCTCTCCTGTACCGGATTTGTGAGGTGCGGATTCTTCGCCTGGCGTTCCTCGTCTCCATCCTCGGCGTGGTGGGCCTGAGTCTTATGGGGCACATTCGCTGGTTCGCCGTCCTGATGATCGTTCTTTGGAGTACAGGAGAGCACATCTTCATGCCGATCCGGCAGTCCATAGCCGTGCATATGGCCCATCGGGGAAAGGAAGGATTGGCCTTGGGTGCGTCCAGGAGCATGCGGAATACGGGTCAGGTAATCGGATTCTATCTTATCCCCCTGCTCTTTCTGGTTATTCCTTTTCGGGACATCGTTCGGCAATTCCAGGTTTCGTTCGTCTTGGCGGGCACCGTACTGGTGATAGGCTTTCTGATTTCATTCCGGTTACGCAGGGACGATCGTCATATCCAGCGGAAGCGGCTGTATCTTCGGAAAAAATACACCAAGTACTATGTGTTGGAACTGCTTTTCGGGGCCCGCAAGCAAGTATTCCTGACCTTCGCCCCATACGTGCTGGTGGTGAGTTATGGTATCGAGACCCAGATGATGGCCCTGCTCTACGGCATTTACTCGACGGTCAATATTTTTGTGGCTCCACTGATCGGACGGTTCATCGACCGGTGGGGCTACCGCATCGTGATTATCGTAGATACGGTTTTACTGGTGGGATTGTGTCTCATGTACGGGTTTTCCCATCGGTTGTTTTCTCCGACCACGGCTACGTATGTCGTCTGCTTTGTATTCATCCTGGACGGCGTGCTGTTCGTGGCAGGGATCGCCAGGACGGTCTATGCAAAGACGATTTCCACATCCCAGGATGAGCTTACATCGACTCTGTCTACGGGTATTTCCATCAACCATCTGGTCAGTATCGCCATCGCCATAGTGGGTGGCCTGATCTGGCAGGGATTGGGTGTGGAGGCCCTGTTCCTGGTAGCCGCGGCTTTTGGTCTCGGGTCGTTTGGATTTGCGTTAACGTTACCCAGAGAAGCTTCTTGAATGGTTAAATCAGTCGAATTTTGTTATCAGGTATCAACGATCTCAATCGGACTGAATAGATGTGGTCCTGTATCCGAGAATATTCGTTGCCTCTTTTGTTTTAGGATTCAGGAATGACTCAAAAACCGGAATACCTCATCGTTCCCGCGGCCGGGTTGGGTAAGCGCATGCAATCCGTGAATCCCAACCTGCCCAAGGAGCTTCTCCCAGTGGGGCCTCAGCCCGCTATTCAATATGCTGTGGATGAGGCGGTTTCTGTGGGCATCGAAAAAATTATTATCATCATAAGCGCACAAAAGACGATCATACGCCAGTACTTCGAGGATGATACATTCAGGAGCGCTCGGTTTCCAGCAGTGTCTGAAAGGATGGCAAAGATCGACGGGACAACCTCAATATCCTTTCTGTATCAAGAAGAACCCAGGGGAGAGGCCGATGCCATCGGCCTTGCTTCCGATATCGTCGGTTCGCGTTGCGTGGCGGTGTTTTATCCGGATAACGTGTATTTTCCGGCGCCTGGGGCTTTGAAAGCCGTTATTCCTGTCTTTATGCAGACCGGAAAGGATGTGATCGCACTGACGGAAGTCGGGAATGTGGAAGGTCTGGGCAATTCGGGACGGGTGGACTTGGTGCCGGCGGGAGAGTGTATGTACCGGATTACCCGGTTCTATCCCAAGGGCCCGGGCTCGTTCGTTCCCAGGTTCCCCGGAGAACTTCGCACGTGCGGTATCGCCGTGTACGGAGCGCATCTCTTCGATTATATCCGCCGGGCAAGGGAGTTGTCGGAAGACCGGGAGATCACGGATGGGTCCGTCCGTTCGCTGATGATCCGGGACATGGAAGTCCTGGGCTGCCGCCTGGAGGGCCGGCTGTTCGACATCGGCAATCCCCAGGGGTACGGGGATTGTCTTCGGTATATCCAATCGACCGATTGATTTATTGAATAAAAAAGCGTATCATAGATAGATAACTTTTGGATCATCGTTCAGGAGGTCCATCATGAGACATCTTACATTCGTTTTCCTGGTCGTTTTTACTCTGTTAGTCACAGGAATCAATCACGCACAGGAAGGGGGCGCATACGATTACGATGTACTGATCAAAAACGGAAGGATCTTCGACGGTTCGTTGAGGCCGGCCTTCGAGGCCGATGTGGCTGTCAAGGACGGTAAGATCGTCCGCGTGGATAAGCGCATCCAGGGGACGGCGGATCGGGTCATCGATGCCGAAGGGCTTTTTGTGATGCCGGGATTCATCGACTTGCATACGCATGTGGATCGGGGGATGACCTTTCCGGAAAATCGGGCCTGTTTGAATTACTTGCTCCAGGGCGTAACGACTATCGTGGTAGGACAGTGCGGGTCCAGCGCATGGCCGATTTTTGAGAAAGCAGAGGATCAGATGCATCGGTGGTCGGAGGAAGGTATCGGTCCCAATGCGGCTTTGCTGGCGGGACACGGTACTGTCCGCGAGATCGTGATGGGCATGGAAGAACGATCTCCGACTCAGCTGGAGCTGGAAGCGATGAAGGCTCTGGTGAAGGAAGCCATGGATCAGGGTGCCTACGGACTTTCCACGGGCCTGATTTACCCACCCGGCAGTTATGCCAAGACCGATGAAATCATCGAGCTGGTTAGCGTCATCGCACCATACGGGGGCATCTATCATACGCACATCCGCAGTGAATCGAATGGCCTGATAGAGGCCATCGGGGAGGCGATAAGGATTTCTGAAGAGTCGGGTGCACAGACCCATATTTCTCATTTCAAGGCTATCGGGAGGCCGTACTGGGGTTCGGTGAAGGACGCGTGCGTTTTAATCGAGTATGCCCGAAAAAGAGGGCTCAAGATCACGACCGATCAATATCCTTACCGATTCAGCAATAATTATCCTTACAGAAGTCTGATTCCGACCCATGTATGGAGGGGGAATGACGATGCGGAACGGTTGACGGACGAAGACATCGTGGGCATCTTCGATTGTCTCCGAGACGATGAGCTCATTCATTTATACAAGAAGGTGACACCGTATATTCCTCTGTCGGAGCATCATCAGCAATTCCTGGACGCTCTTACTCGGAAGAGACTCGTCCGTTTTGTCGCTAGCCAGTTGATGCGTCCCAGCTGGTTTCAGGGGCCGGAGAATGACCGCGAGCGGATGCTTTTTCTACAGCGCATGGACGATACCGTTGAAGCCCAAGAAATCCGCGAGGCCGTAAGGAATTATATCCAACGCCTGGGCGGGGCCGAAAACCTGATGGTCGGCATTTGTGTTGAAAAAGAGCTGGAAGGCCAGTCTCTCCAGCAAATCGCCGATGCAAAGGGAAAATCCGTGGAGGATGTGGCTATCGAGCTGGAGCTGATGGGAGCAAAAGTCGTTCCTCTGCAGATGTGTGAGGAGGATATCGAATACATCATGAAGAAAGAGTACGTGGGCACGGGCAGCGATGGTGAGGCTCCGTACTATGGCATCGACCTGCCCCATATCCGTTCGTATTCCACGTTTCTCCACAAGATCAAGAAGTACGGCCAGGAGAGAAAAACGGTTTCCATAGCCCACATCATCCGTTCGCAAACATCGTTTGCCGCAGAGGTGATGAACTGGCGAGACCGCGGCCTGATCAAGCCGTCGTATCAGGCCGATGTGGTTGTTCTGGATATGGACAACATCGAGACGAGGACGTCCATCTCCAATCCGCATCAGTATTCCAAGGGCGTGGAATTCCTGCTCGTCAACGGAAAGGTCGTCATCGAAGAAGGACGGTATAACGGCACTTTGGCGGGGGATGTGATTAAGCTGAAAAAATAAGCACTCGTTTTATGTAGGGTTTTTTCGAAACGGGGGAGAGGCGGTTCCATCTACACTGCGTGACGTATCGCGATTTTCTGTTCGGAAAAAACGTCATCCGAGTATCCGGCATATCTTGTCAAATTGAGAAAACCGGATACGGTTATTCTGAGTGATAACGCTTCCAGGCTCTTATGAGTTTCTTTCGTTCACTCTTTAATCGATTTATTTTGTGCGCCTGAAATTCGTACGCATACCGGTTCCTGAGAATAATTTCAAATCCATACAGCGCAGCAGGAAGGGATCCAGGTTCGCCCGGATGTTCCTCTTGTTCCGGTTTCAGTTCATATTCCGGGGAAACGAAACAGACCTCGGCGAGATCGATGAATGTGGAATCGGACATCTCGTATATGCGTGTCATGGCGTGCCTCCATGTGATTCTTGAGACTCTTCAGGGATCGGCCTTTAATGCCTTATAAAGCGGATGATCGTTGGAAAAGAGACGGCAAAAGAACGGCTTTGAGGAACGTCGGAAGGCGGGGCTTATACTCATCCGAAGACACGAAAAGCCATCCATCAGCATTACCCTACATGCCATA
>CAZTKR010000296.1:0-4904 GCA_964614115.1 uncultured bacterium
ATTGTTTTTTTATACGATGTGATGGTTCGTATTACTAGAATCTCTCCAACGGAGGTAACATGGTAAATCGAAGGAAACACGTACTACTCATATTTGCATGTGTCATCATGGTACAGACGGCCTTGTTAACGGGGGAAGAAATCCACGATGCCGCGAATCAGGGAGATCTTGAGCGCGTGAAGAGGCTTCTTTTAGCACATCCCGAATGGCTGGAAGCCAAGGATGCAGCCGGTCGGACGCCTCTGCATTTTGCCGTCAACTCGGGCAACGAAGATGTGATCCTTTATCTCCTCTCGAAGGGAGCGGATTGTACGGCAAAGACAAATGTCAACACCACGGTACTCCATTACGCGGCCCTCAACGGCCGGCTCGACATCGTGACGTTATTCATGGATAAAGGTCTCGATCTGAGTATGAAGAATGTGCAAGGGGCGACCCCTCTGACCTATGCGGTCATGAGAGGGCATGAGGACGTCGTCGCATTCCTGGTCGAGAAGGGTGCCGATGTGGATGCCCTGGATGAGGAAGAGGGCACACCCCTCCATACAGCGGCCCAGGCGGGGCATCTGGAGGTCGTCAAGACATTGACTGCCAAAGGAGCGAAGATCGATTGGCAGGATGTATGCGGAAGGACAGCCCTGCATTTTGCCTGCACCCACGGAAACCGCAAACTCGTGGAATTCCTCGTCCAACATGGGATGGAATTTGACGACGAAGATCGCTTCGGAAAAACACCGCTTTTTTATACGGCGGAGAACGGGCATCAGACCGTGGTCGATCTGTTCCTGACGAAGGAATGGAGTGATGTTCATCATACCGGACGTGATGGGAGCATGTATCTGCATGCCGCGTGCAGGGGTGGCCTGAAAGATTTTGCCGGATTTCTCATCCGGAAAGGAATCAACATCAATACAAGAAACGTGTATGGGGAGGTGCCCCTCCATGAAGCAGCCAAGAGGGGACACAAAGATATCGTCGCGCTCCTGATAGACCAGGGTACGGATATCAACATAGAGGGATACGGAGGAGAGACCGCCGTTCATTTAGCGATGGTTGGGGATCACACGGACGTCGTCCGATTGTTAAAAGAAAAGGGAGCCGATGACCGACCGGCGGAATTTCCTATGCTGACAGAGCCGTATCCGGCACCTTCGGAGCCGGGCCCGGAACCCCGACTTTTCGTGCCGGGAATCGTCTCTACTGGAGATGGGAACGAGCGTGACATCAGCTTTTCTCCCGATGGAAAGACATTCTTTTTTACGCGGTGGGCACGAGGACAATCGTGGAACATCATGGGCATGATCCGAGAGGAAGGCCGGTGGACGGCCCCTGAAAAGGCCCCGTTTTCCGGCGAGTATCTGGATGCTGAAGCTTGCTTCATCCCCGACGGGAGAGGCCTGTTCTTCATCTCCAACCGGCCCCGAAGCGGCGACGGCCCTGCCGAATCATGGGAAATCTGGACTGTCAGCAGAGATGAGGATGGCTGGGATACACCCCGACTCCTGGGCTCCCCGTTCGAAGGCGGGTTTTACCCGACGTTTACCAGGGATTGGGTCATGTATTTTACGGGTTCCGACAACGACCTCTACCGTTCCCGGTATGTGGAAGGAGAATTTAAGATACCGGAATCGCTCGGGATGAATATCAACACACCTGAAGCCGAGTACAACGCATTCGTGGCCTCCGATGAGAGTTACATCATTTTTACCTCCCACGGGTGGGGTAAAGGTTTGGGGGAGCACGACCTGTACATCAGTTATCGGAAGCAAGACGGCTCTTGGACCAAGGCCATGAACATGGGGCCGAGAATCAATTCGTTTGCCCGGGACTACTGTCCCAGTATCAGTCCCGACGGTCGGTATTTTTTCTTTGCCAGCAGCCGGCTGGGGACGGAGGATATTTTTTGGATGGATGCGAGTGTGATAGAAGACCTGAAGTCCGACGCCTTCAAATAAAGAGGAGTTTTCAAATGAGAGAGAAATTATTGTTTATCGGAATTATCCTGTGCTCCCTGATATTAATGGGAGGTTGTGTTCAACAAAAACCGTTTCCCGATTTGACGGGACCGTATTTGGGTCAGACGCCGCCAGGCGATACGCCCCAGGTTTTTGCCCCGGAAATCGTGTGCACTGGGCTTTACGAGCGGGACGTGGCCATAACCCCCGATGGCAGAGAATTCTATTTTGGTGTAGTCGTGGGAAACAATGCGTACAGTGTCATCATGGTGACGAAGCGGGTGAATGGCCGGTGGACGAGGCCGGAGGTCGCTGCATTTTCCGGTGATCCTCGGTATCGAGACCTGGAACCCTTCATCTCTCCTGACGGAAGCCGATTTTTCTTCGTCTCGAATCGTCCGGATACCGATGACGACGAAACGGGTGAAGATTGGGACATCTGGGTCATGGACCGGACGGCAGAGGGATGGAGTGTACCGTTTAATCTGGGCGCACCCGTCAACACCGATGACGGTGAGTTTTTTCCGTCCCTCACGCGGGGCGGGACGCTGTATTTCACGAGGGGCGGTCAGACGACCCGATCCAACTTTATCTATCGATCGCGCTTCGTCGAAGGACAGTTTACGGAACCGGAAAAGCTGGGTACCCATGTCAATTCCACGCAAAATCAGTTCAACGCGTTCATCGCACCCGATGAGGATTACCTGATCGTTCCGACGTTCGGTCGGGAGGACAGCCACGGCTCGACGGATTATTATATCTGTTTCCGCACGAAGGGCGATACCTGGAGCGAGCCCATCAATCTGGGAGGCCAGATCAACACACCCGGAGGCCTGGAGTGGTCACCCTACGTCTCCCTGGACGGGAAGTATTTCTTTTTTATGTCTGCCAGGACGAGGGAGGATGACGATTTTGTTGGTGAGAAGCTGACGCGCAAAGGGATTCTGTCGATGCACAACCGGCCGCAAAACGGCAATCCCGACATTTACTGGGTGGATGCGTCGTTCATCGAAGCGTTGAGACCGGAAGGTTTTTGAACGATCTAGACATCCGCTTCGAATATTCAATCGTTCCCGTTTAATAAGCTTTTTCGGGACGGATCGAAATACGTATGAATAGGGAGGTATGCTTATGAAAGATCGTCTTTTCTTCTTTTCCGTTCTTCTACTGGCGTTCTGCATCCAAACCTGCGGGACGGTGGATGCTCCCAAGGGCGGATACCTCGACGTGGGAAAAATCCGGCTCTACTACGAGGAGATGGGGGAGGGGCTCCCCCTGATTATGCTGCACGGCGGTCTCCTGGATCGCCGGATGTGGGACGACCAGTTTCAGTTATTCTCAAAACAATACCGCGTGATCCGGTACGACGTGCGCAATCACGGGATGTCCAGAGCCGTGCCCGACACGTTCACGCATTATGACGACCTGTACCGTGTGATGGAGCAGCTGGGTATCGAGAAGGCCGTCATCATGGGTCTGTCGTTGGGCGGACGCATTGCCGTGGACTTTGCACTGGAATACCCCGAGAAAGTCTCGGCGCTTGTGCTGGCCGCTCCGGGATTGAGTGGGTACAATTTCAACAGTCCGGAGCTCCAGGAGGTCAACGTGCCCATGCAGAAGGCATTCCAGGAAGGCAACCTCGACATGGGCATCGAGTACTTTCAGAGGGGGTGGACCGACGGGCCGCATCGAGAGCCCTCAGAAGTGGATTCGACGATACGCGCTAAAGTCAGGACTATGGCTGTGAACAGTGCCGAGCATTGGAATCCCCAGAGCAGGGTGGTAGAACAGGTTCCGCCCGCTGTGGACAGACTCGGCGAGATTCAAGCGCCCACTCTGGCCGTTGTGGGAGAACTGGACATGCCCGACATCCTGGACATCGTGGACAGGATCGAAAAGAGCGTGTCCGGTGCAAAGAAAGTCATCGTACCCGGCGTTGCCCATATGGTCAACATGGAGAAGCCGGAGGAATTCAACGCCATCGTACTCAACTTCTTAGGAGAATTATCCTTGTACGAATAAAAAAGAAGTATAGTGACATGGAACGGAAACCTCTCGGTTGATTGAGTAACCGGGAGGTTTCTATCGTCGAGTGCCTGTTTTCTACGTTTGTCTTCCGCGGAAAAATTCCGCAATTCCGCTTTTTCTTCCTTTTTCGCTTCCAATGATTCAGTCTGACACCTCAATCTCAAATATATATAAAACAGTAAATTAGATGTCTTGTGGTTTGCAAGCATCCTCTGGCATGGACGTTGCTTGGATACGGTGTGGGGATCAAGC
This sequence comes from uncultured bacterium, assembly GCA_964614115.1. Lineage (GTDB taxonomy): Bacteria > Zhuqueibacterota > QNDG01 > QNDG01 > DSAB01 > CAZTKR01. The sequence continues at coordinate 4,236 of CAZTKR010000296.1, forward strand.
CGAACCACAAGGCTAAGGTCTCATTAACAAAAACGATAGGAAAGGAGCTTATCATGAAAAAGCTGTTTGTTGCTGTTGTCATCATCATCTCCCTGGGCATGAGCCTTCCGTCCCATGCTCAGAAATTCTACGGGGGACTTATGGGTGGATTGAATTTTGCCGATTTGGATATCGTGGGGGATGGAGAAGAACAGGAAGTGGGCGCACGCACGTTATACGGCTTTGGCGTGGTATTCGGAGTGACTTTGAACGATTATATGGCCATCCAGGTGGAGCCCAAGTATATGCAGAAAGGGGGCACTCTTATACATTCGGATTCCGATCCAGAATTCGATATAAAGGCGGAATACATCGAAGTGCCGATACTCATCAAGGCGAGTATGGGCGACCGTATTCGTCCTTATGTGCTGGCCGGTCCGACATTCGGGTATCTGATGTCCGCGAGTGTGAAGGGAGAGGTAGAGGAGATGGGCCTAACGTTTGAAGCTGATTGGAAGGATGTTTCGAAAGATTTTGAAATGGCCCTCACGTTTGGCGGGGGTGTCAGCATGCAAGTGGGACGGGGTTCGATTTTTCTCGACGGCCGCTATTGCTTGGGTCTCGTCAATCTCAACGAGGGGGGCACCGTAGAATTCAGGGCTGGTGATTTGGTGATGACCGAAGAAGTCA
>CAZTKR010000297.1:0-4897 GCA_964614115.1 uncultured bacterium
TTTGACTGACCAGTCAGTTTATGACTGAATGGTAGTTCAATTTTATTTTCGTGGAGTAGAAATGGAACGTATAGCGCGTAAAGAATTGGAAAAAGAAGCCAGAAAGCGAGATATACTCGAGACAGCTCTGGTGCTTTTTGCAGAAAAAGATTTCCATGAAGTTACGGTGGATGAAATTGCGGAACGCGTGGGACTTTCCAAGGGTACTTTGTATCTCTATTTTGAGAATAAGGAGCATTTGTTTTTCTCGATTATTCAAGATAAAACGGATGCACTGTTCAACAGCCTTCAATCGTCCATTAAACGGGAAGCGCCGTTTCTGGAATGCCTCAAGGATTTTATCCATTCCTACCTGGCTTTCTTCGAAGAACACAAGCATTATTTTAAAATTATCCATTGCGAAAAAAGCAGGATGGACGAACATTATGCCGATCGCTTGAAAGCACATATGATTAAATCCTTCGATGACTTTGAGGAGCTGATTTTGATATTGATCGCCAAGGGGCAGGAAGAAAACGTATTAAGGGCGCTCAGGCCCGATCTGATAACAAAATCCTTGAGAGGTTTACTCAACGCGTTTACGTTTCAAAGTATATTCATGAATAACGAATACTCGCTGGTGGATGAGACACCTCATGTTTTTGATCTTTTCCTGTACGGGGTCAAGGCCATCGACGCGTGAGATTATTTATCCGGAAGTCGCGAACTGGAGGAATACGATGATTCGAAAAACAGGGTTCGTTCTACTGTGTTTATTATTGATGGGTTCGGTTTCTATTTTTTCACAAGATATCATGGTGCTGGATTTGGAGCAAAGTGTATCCATAGCGCTCCAGAATAATCCTGAATTGAAGATGGCCGAAAAGGAAGTGGGCAAGGCAAAGGCCGGCGTGGGCGAGGCGTATGCCACACTGCTTCCCACCGTGGATGCCAACGTTAGCTTCCAGCACGCTTGGGAGCTTCAGAGAAACCTGATCCCGAACTTTCTGAAACCGATGCTAGCCCCGTTGGCACCGGTTATTCCCGAACTCGAGCAGATGCCCGATTTTGTGGAGTTGGTCTTTGGGCTGGAAAATACGTTTCGGTACGGTGTCACTCTAACACAGCCTTTGTTCCTGGGAGGAGCTGGTATTGCCGGTGTACAAATGGCTAAGGCCGGACTCAGGGCCAGTGAGTATCTACTGGAGACAAAGAAGCAGGCCTTGATTTATCGAACCACGGATGCTTTTTATGGGTGCTTGGTGACCAAGGAACTGATTCAGGTACAGGAAGGAGCACTCGAAGAGGCCGAGGCGAATCTCGACATCGTGCTCAAGAAATACGAGGTGGGTTCGGCCTCGGGTCTGGATAAGATGCGGGCGGAAGTGGAGGTTGCCAATTTGAAACCCTCCCTGATTTCTGTCAGGAACAGCTACCGATCCGCCCTCACAGGACTCCGAACCGTATTGGGTCTTTCGGACGATGTCGAGATCGAGATTCAGGGCGCCCTGGAGTTTGTGCCCGATGCCTGGGGCAATCAATCATTGGAAGATTTGCTAAATCAGGCGTATCAGTATCGGCCCGAACTATTGGCCTTGGGATCCCAGAAACGGATGGCAGCCAAAGGTGTGTCCTTGGCCCGGAGCGAATTCCTGCCCAAGCTCTTTTTCCAGAGCGATTATTCCTTCTTGGGTATGCGGAATGATCTTCGTTTCCAAAGCGACGATTTCAATAAAGGCTTCACCTCCGCTTTGAGCCTTCAGATTCCCCTTTTTCACGGATTTCGATCGGTCAGGCAGTATCAGAAGGCAAGTCTGGATTTTAAGATCGTCGAGGATTCTGAGAAGCAACTCCAAGACGGCATCGTAGCCGAGGTGGAAATTTCCTATAACACGTTCAAAGAAGCAGAGGAGAAATATCAAGCGGCTCTCGAATCGGTGTCGCTGGCAGAAGAAGCACTGCGCTTGGCCAATTTGATGTACGAGGAGGGAGCCAGTACGCAACTGGATGTCCTCAGCTCGCAGCTCGCCTTAACGCGCGCTCGGTTGAATCGCATATCTGCCCTGTATGAATATCAGAAGGCCAGGTATGCGTTGCGAAGGGCAACAGGAACGTTGAAAGGAATTTTATAATAATATCCGATAAACCATAGAAGTTCGAGTAAACAGATCAACGGTAGCATAGGAGTCGACATGAAACGAAGATGGATGTTGTTGGTATGGCTGACCTCCACGGTTATATTCTATCAGTGTAGTCAGCGAGGCGGACCTTCTGAAGAACAAAATGCTGTTCCTGTAGAAGTCGTGGACATCGGCCTGGGAGAAGTCAAACAATCCCTGACTTTCCACGGTGATATCAGAGCCGAGGTAGAGGTCAAGGTGTTCGCCAAGATTCCCGACCGTATCGAGGCGTTTTTTGTGGATGATGGTGATCGTGTTCAGAAGGGAGATCCCATCGCAAGAGTGCTGGCCACCACCATCGAGCAGACGGTACTCCAGGCAGAGGCCGGTTTGACGGCCGCGAAGGCCCAGGAAGCAAACATGAAAGTGGAATACGAACGGGCAAAGCGGTTAAACCGTGAGAATGCCATGAGTACGCAGCAGTATGACGCCATCGAGACCCAGTACGAGGCCGCCAGTGCCCAAGTGACCCAGGCCGAGGCCGCCCTGAACACAGCCAGGACTCAATTGAAGGATGCCACAGTCACGGCACCGATTTCCGGGATTATCGGTAAGCGTTATTATGAAGTCGGTGATATGGCATCACCCACGATGCCCATAGTGAGTATCGTGCAGATGAACCGGGTAAAAATCGCAGTCGATGCAACAGAAGAAGACCTGGGACGCCTGTCCGTCGGCCAGAAGGCAGAAGTGCAGGTTCGCAGCTATCCCGATGAGGTCTTTGTCGGCCAGGTTCAGAAGATCAGTCCCATCCTGGATCCGACCACACGGCTGGCAGAGGTGGAAGTGCTTATCCCGAATCCCGAGCAGAAGTTAAAGCCGGGCATGTATGCCGAAGCAGAGATCACGACGGGTATTCTGGAAGACGTACTGGTGGTTCCCCGGTACTCGGTGATCGAAAGCACGTCCATGGAGTCGGTGAATGGCGACGACCGGGTTGTGAAGAACTATTTTATATTCGTCGTGAATGACAGCAGCCGTGCCGAGCAGCGTCGGCTGGATGTGGATTATGTGAACTACAAGCAGATTGCCGTTCGTTCCGGCATCGCACTGGGTGAGAAATTGGTGGTATCGGGACAGAACAATCTCAGAGACGGCCTTCCTGTGGATATCGTCCAAGGCGGGGAGGGTGAATAATGCAGATCACGAAAACAGCCATTAAGCGCGGCGTCACTTTTTTGATGATTTACATCGTCGCCGTGGGATTTGGTCTCTTCTCCTTAGGGCGTCTCCGCATCGATCTCTTTCCGTCCCTGGATTTTCCCGTCATCGCGGTGATTGCCCAGTATACGGGCGTCGGGCCCTTCGATATAGAGACTGTGGTTACCCGCCCCATCGAAGAATCCGTGGCGTCGGTTCAGAATGTGAAGACGGTCAATTCTTACTCCAGTCAGGGGCTCTCACTGATTCTTCTGGAATTCGAATGGGGATCCGACATGGATCAGGCAGAAATCGATGTCCGCAACAATCTGGATTTCATCGAAGATTACCTGCCCGACGATATGTCCAAACCCCTGGTCTTTGCGTTCGATCCTTCCATGCAGCCCATCGGTTTTATGGGACTGGGGTCCAGAGTCCACGGTCTGGCCGAACTCCGGCGAATCTCTGAACAGGATATCGAGCCCCGTATCGAGCGCATTCCGGGTGTGGCAGCTGCATATACGACAGGCGGGTTGCGACGCGAGATCAACATCCTCGTCGATCCTGTCCGGTTGAAGGCCCATAACATTTCGATTCAACAGGTCGAAGCAGCCCTGCGGATGAATAATTTGCAGATTCCCTCGGGATGGATCGACGATAAACAACAGGAATTCACGATTCAAACGCAGGGTGAGTATCAGAGTGTCGAGGAGATTGAAAACACGAGTGTTGCCGTGATGGGGGGTTCGGTCATTCGGATCCGGGATGTGGCCGATGTGATCGATGGCTTTGTGGAACAACGGTCGCATGTGTGGACAAACGATAAGCCGGCTGTCATCCTGGTAATCCAGAAGCAATCCGATGCCAATACGGTGAATGTTTCCCGCGAGTTGTACAGTCGTCTGCCATCTATCATGAAAGAGTTGCCCAAGGGTGTGGAGCTGGAGACCATATACGAACAGTCGGAGTTCATCAATCGGTCGATATCCAATCTGGGCAATACGGTGGTTCAGGCCATTCTGCTGGCCTTCCTGGTTCTCCTCTTTTTCTTGAGAAACTTCCGCAGCTCTGTCATCGTCGCCCTATCCATACCCATTTCTATCATCGTGACATTTGCCGTGATGGATCAGGCGGGACTTACGTTGAATATTATTTCCATGGCAGGGCTGGCGCTGGCCGTGGGATTGTTGGTAGACAACTCCATCGTGGTTTTGGAGAGTATCTTCCGGTATCGAGAACAGGGGAAGGAGCCTCGCGAAGCCGCTGATATCGGAACGCATGAGGTGGCCATGGCCATCACAGCCTCGACCCTGACAACAGTCTCGGTGTTCCTTCCGGTTCTGTTTGTTCCCGGCCTCGCCGGGGAGCTGTTCAACGAAATGGTGGTGACCATCTGTTTTTCTCTGGGTGTATCCCTGCTCGTTGCACTCACACTGGTTCCCCTCTTGACATCTCGTTTTCTACAAATTAGTCAGAATGTCAACGAGACATCTTTTCTCAAACGATTGGCCAGTCGAATCGGAGGCTGGATTAAACGTTTGCAGGATGGTTACGTACGCGTGCTCGACTGGTCTGTTAGACACCGCAAGACCATTCTT
>CAZTKR010000298.1:0-4895 GCA_964614115.1 uncultured bacterium
AATGTTTCTATTACGATTGTTATTCATACCTCAGACTGTTCACCGGATTGGCCAGCGCCGCCCGGATGGATTGATAGCTCACGGTTACGAAGGCGATACCGAGCGCCACGACTGCAGAGCCCAGAAAGATCCATATCGTGACAGGTGCCTGATAAACAAAATTTTGGAGCCATCGCTTCATCACAAAATAAGCCACTGGCCAGGCGATGGCGTTGGCGATGATGATCCATTTGGTAAACTGCTTGATGAGCAGCACGATGATTCCGGATACCGTGGCTCCCATGACTTTTCGGATGCCGATTTCCTTGGTGCGCTGCTCGGCAATGAACGCGGCCAGGCCAAACAGCCCCAGACTGGCGATGATGATGGCCAGGATGGAAAAAGAGAACAGGATTTGAACCGTTCTCTCCTCCGCCAGATAGACGCGTGCGAAATGGTCATCAAAGAATTCGTACTCGAACGCTTGATTCTGGGCAAACTTGTTCCACGTGCTCTCGATACTGGCAAGGGCCTCTCTCGCCGTACCGGGCTGGATGCGAACAGCCAGATACCGACTGAATCCGTCAGGCTGAAAGGGAAATACGACCAGGGGCCGTATGACTTGATGCATCGACTCGTAATGAAAGTCTTTCATCACGCCCAGAATCCGAACCCGTTGGATTTCATCGCCACCACTAGGAGCCATTAATTCTTTGCCCACGGGATCGTCAAAACCCAGGGTCTTCACGGCTGCCTCGTTCAGGACGCATCCCTGTTGGTCGGCCTCTCGGCCTTCTTCGAAATAGCGACCAGCCACCATATCGATTTTGTACGTCGTGACGAAATTGGGATCCGTGACCAACCTCCAAAGGAGGAAGTTTTCTTCACCCGATCCCCCGGCTTTCAGGAAGACGCTGTTGCCGAAGGGCTGGCCCATCAAATTGCTGGTATTACTCACGCTGATGATATTCGGATTTTCCAGAAGTTCGTGCTTGAACGATCGAATACTCTGGCCGATATCGTCCGTCTTATGCACGATGATGATATCGTCCTTGTTGAATCCAAGGTCCGTCGTTCGGGTGTACTCGACCTGACGCCTGACGATCAACGTGCCGATAATCAGAATAACGGATATCGTAAACTGGAGCACCACGAGAACGCTCCGCATTACCGACCTCCGTCCCCCCCGGGATTTCTCTCCTCGCAGGACGGACACCGGATGGAACGAGGCCAGGAAAAAGGCCGGATAGGTTCCTGCCAGCAGACCGATGAAGAGAATCAGGCCCACGATAACCAGGACATTGGACACACTGGCAAACATCGCCATCTGCAGCTGCTTGCCTGCCAGCATACTGAAGTAAGGAAGAATCAGGTAGACCAGGAGCACAGCGACGGTCATCGCCAGGAAGCTCAGGAATGTCGTTTCCACCAGGAACTGACGGATGAGCTGGCCCCGGCTCGAACCCGCCGTCTTGCGGATACCCACTTCCTTTGCACGGTTGGCGGAACGGGCTGTGGATAGATTCACAAAATTAATGCATGCCACCACCAGAATCCCGAACGCCACGATGGAAAAAATAAGGACGTAGGAAAAGTTGCCGTTGGGCTGAATCTCGTAATCCAGATGAGAGTGCAGGTGAATATCCGTCAGGCGCTGTATAAAATAGCGGTACACGCCGCCTCCTGCATAAAATTGTTCGACGGTAATGCCCAGCGCCTGCTGAACTTGCGGGCCTGCGTTCCGAATCAATAATTCTTGGATCTTTTCTTCCAGCTCCTTGTCCGAGGCCCCTTCCTTTAGCGCAAAGTACGTGTAATAATTATTACTGACCCATAGGATATCCTCGTCGATGGGATACGTCACCAGGGAAGCCAGAAAATCGTAGTGAAAATGTGAATTCCGGGGTACGTCCTCCACCACGCCGGTGACCAAATAATCCCTGCGGTTATCGGCATTCAGGGACTTGCCCATGGGATCCTCGTCGCCGAAATACTTTTTCGCCATCGACCGGGTGAGTACGATGGAGGCCGGTTTGGTCAACGCAGTCTTGGGGTCTCCCTTCAGGAATGGCACTGTGAAAACATCAAAAAACGTCGAATCGACCCAGAAAACGCGTTCTTCGCTGAAGACTTTCTCCCCGTATCGGAACACGGGATATCCATAATTGCGGGCCCGGGTGGAAGCCTCGACCTCGGGAAATTCCTCCACGAGCGCCCGTGCGATGGGTGCGCACGAGACAACCCCCTTTGAGGCGTTATTGTTCAAGATGGCATCGAATCCGACACGATAGATGCGATCTGCTTTTTCATGGTACCGGTCGTAGCTGAGCTCGTCCTGGACAAAGAGTAGGATCAACAGGCAGCATGCCACGCCAAATCCCAACCCGACAATATTGATGAGGGAAAATCCTCTGTATTTCAGAAGATTCCGAATAGCCGTCTTGATATAATTCCTAACCATGGAGCTTCTCCTGAATCGAGTTGAACGTAAAATCAATAATCTCTATAATAAAGTAGACGAAAAAACAGCTCGAATGTTGCAGAGTATTCTATAGCCACAGCATCGGGCTCATCATTAAAGCGGGAAAATGGACGATCCTTTTTATCTGAAGGATGGATGCATTTTTATCGTGCCGATTCCCTCAGGAATAGCGGGACACACATACTGAAAAGAGACTACTGTGAGGTGACGAAGGAAAAATCAAACGGCGAGGACACTTCTCTTAAATGGTATCGGGGTGTGCTGATCCGTGTACGATGGTCGTACGACCCAACGGGTTACTTTTCGTCGATGAGAAACAACTGCCACAGATCGCGGGTATTCCCGTGGAGCAGCGGGGAAATGGCCAATTTTCCGGTCTTCCCGATGCTTTTCTCCAGGTACCGCAACTCTGTAAACCGCTCTTTGGTTTCTAAATCAACAGAACACGCGTAACCGGCCCCCCGCATCATCAGCATGCCCTTGGCGCGAATGGCCAGTTCCAGATAAATCCGCAGATAACACAGCATGTCTGCCACCACTTCGCCCGTAAATTGACTCTTCAGGGAATCCAGATACGAACCGATTTTCGTTTCCGAAATCCGGCCTTCGACGATATGCTCCAATATCAGGACATCCGTGTCCAGGCCCAGTTCCAGCCAGTCCCGGAGGGCCTTCTCGCTCCGCGTGAAGATGATGGCAATCAATACAGGAAGGACGATCAACTGGACGACCGTTGTCAGGCGAGGATCGAACAGAAATTGATTGAAAAACGAATGAATCGCCATGGCGACGAGGAATCCTGGCACGTAATGGTACACTCTTTCCGACGGTTGCTGCTGGGAAACGCTTTTCGTCAGAATGGCAAAAATGCTCGTCGTCCCACCATGCATCACGGCCGTTCCGAAACCCCGGATGACCCAGAGGAACAGGTTGGATTCTTGCAGGGAAATCAAATAGTCGATGTTCTCGACAACGGCGAAACCGGCCCCCACGGCAAAACCGTAAATCGCGCCATCCACCATGAATCCAATTTTTTTCTTCCTGATTAAATAGAGGATATAGCAAGCCTTTAGCGACTCCTCCAGCAGGGGCGAGATATACCGCGAATAAAAACCGAGCTCCCAATCAAATTGTCGGAAGACCCAGCTCGTGATAAAAAAACAGACGACACCGACCACACAGCCGGCCACAATCGTCTGAACGATGCCACGTATCCTCACGAGTTTGTAGCTATCCAGGAATACCAACGCCGACAGGAATATAAAAACCGGAATAATACTGACCGAGATTTTGACGAGTGCTGTCACAGGACCTTCAGAGAAATCATAAACTCCTTTGAGTTCGACCGATCTTCTTCAAATGCAACGGCATATCCCAACGAAAACGTGGCCTTGAGATGGGATAACATGATGATCTTAAAATCGATCTGCGCTCCTACGTTCACCAGAGACCTTCTGTCGCCCTTGCTATCGAGATTCGTCATGATGCCCGAGGAGAAGAACGCGAGCTGGGCCCAGGTGCTGTAAAACGTCGGAATGCCCAACCGCCGGAACACCACGGGCGGGAGAATCCATTCGACCATGGTCTTGCCGTAATTCGTGCCCCCCACTTCATTCAGTTCGATGCCAGGAAAGCTGTAGTATTCCCTGTATCGTCTCTCGGGTAAATAGTCCACCCAGTTGTTGCCGAAACCGCCGAAATAGAAGTTGGCAAACGGCTCATCCCGATCTCCCACGGAGTATCCGAATGAATTCCGGACCCAGATGGAGGAGTGATTGATGGGCAACGGGAATCCGAAGTCGAAGTTGGTGTAAAGGCGTGGAAAAACTTCCTTGTTCACATAGTTATTCGTCGAGAATATCTCCCACTTAAATCCTTTCTCACGCTCTGTGGCACCCAGGGATGCCCGGAGATGCTCATAGTGAAACCCCAGGCGAGCCGTGGCCAGTTTATCGAACGACGCCTCCACGTTCTGAAAATCCGGCAGCCTTTCCAGACCGCCGTATCCCGCGACATGGACACTGAAATCCATCGTCTTGGGATCTTCGTACAGCAATACCTTATCGTATTGCAATCCCAGAGAATACCCCTTCCGGCTCGTCTTCGTCGGACCGAACAAATCATAAAAATCGGCGGCATTGTATTTGGCGTCTATCTTCCAGTTGGAATGGCTGTACTTCACATGAGCGTGGAATCTCTCCTCGGACGGCAGATGTTGATTGGGCGTATACGAGGCCGCTAAAATCAGATTATGCAATGCAATCGGACCCGACAGATGCAATCGCATACCATAAGCCGGATATTCCTTGTAGCCTTCAACGATGGGATACGCGGAAATGAGTCTCATATTCTTCAGACCGTTGTATCGTCCCGAATGGATGGTGAGGGAGTCGATGTTGACAGATCCCGGAGGTCCGGCCATCCAGTCTTTTAA
>CAZTKR010000299.1:0-4888 GCA_964614115.1 uncultured bacterium
ATTCCCTCAAATCCCCGGCTCACCGTATATCCGATGGTCGTTTCAGGATTAAACGGGTTGGGAAAAGCGTCCGTCAGTTCGAAACCGTGGATTGTACTCGAAGAACATAGATCCTCCGGGACTTGAGTCGGGTCGTTGTCTTCGCTTATGATTTCGCTGTAGTACTGTCCGATGGCGGAGAGACGGCCTTCGCTCATGTTCTGCAGCGCCTGGGGCATCGTAAGGGAAAACAGAGAATCGGAGGAGAGGTTCTCATAACCGGGCTGGTACTCCAGACAGTGGAAGAACAGGGGTGACCAGTACAGCGTGACGATTTCTGCTTTAGCGTAGTAGGCAAAATCGGCCAGCAAACGTGTGTAGGCCGAGTCCAGGGGAAACCAGAAGCTGAACACGTCGCGTTTGAATTTTTCGCTGACCGGGAGCTGGGCAAGGATATCCTGATCACTCGTCTTGTACAGCCAGCATTCGCCCAGCACGAGCTTCTTGCCGGCAACCGATGCTCTGTCGCCTATGTAGAACAGACGGTCATCGAAAAAATCGAAATTCACAGGATACACATGGATATCCAGATAGTCCAATCCGGGAATCGCCACCAGTCGATCGACGTAGTCCAACGGCTCCCAGCTTCCCATGCCAGCACCGATGAGACATCCGCCCTTATCCAACCCGTCGAGGAAATGTTGTATGAAACTGGCCAGGCTGTCCGGGGAATATTCCAGTCCTGTGGCATCCTCCATGGTCTCGGGTTCATCCTCGATGGTGAAAAAATCGGGCTCAAGATTCTCGATGATGGTCTGGATCATCTGCTTCTTTTCGGTACGGTAGCGTGAAGCGGTAAGCCCGTCCATGAACGCGATAACCGTGGAATCCACGGATACGTACTCAGGATTCGTGTTTGTCGAAGTGCATTTGATGAACACCGTGAAATGGCGATCCCTGGCTGCCTGGACGATCCTTCGGAACAAGTCTAAATACGCATCGGAATCGGGAAACGTGCGCACCAGGAATGGATAGCTGAAGTTGAATCGGACAGCGCTCATACCCATGTCGGCCAGAGCATCCAGCATTTGAACGGTTAGGGCGTAGTACCCCGGGCTCAGGAGTTTCGTTTTTTGAATCTGGGTGTTGCATATGCTGAGATCGGAACAAAAGCGCGTGGGATATTTTTCACCGTCCCACATTCGATGGACAGTGGCTCTAAGCTGTGTCAGTTTTGTGTCGAGTTGGCTGTATGCATTTTCATACACGGTCGGAACCTGTGCCCAAGAGATAGCTGACCAGATCACGACGACCTCTAACACGCCCTTTTTCAAGTTATCCCTCCTATACGTCGTTACGTCTATTCCAACAAGATCATTTTCTTAGTCTGGGTATGGCCCGAACTGGTTTGGAGTCGGCAAAAATACATGCCCGATCCGACGGGATTTCCGGCGTTATCCATCCCGTTCCAGATGATGGAATGCGTCCCCGGAGTTTGAACCTCCCTGGACAGAGTTCGTATCTCCCGACCCCGGACGTCGAAAATCTTCAGCGCGATCCGGCACGGACAGGGCAGGGTGTAACCGATGGTTGTCGATGCGTTGAAGGGATTGGGAAAATTGGACAACGCGAATGACATGTTTTGAACATCATCATTTTCAGCAGCATCGATGCCCGTTTCGATGGTCGTTTTGAACAGACCCCTGCCCAATGTGCCTGCATACAGCGTACCCGGGGAATGTGGATTTATTCGCATCGAGAGGATGAATGGTGATACTAATCCCGCATTCATCGGCTGCCATGCGGTTCCTCCATCCGTACTGCGAAACACGCCACTCCCCGATGTTTCCAGGAACTTCCCGCCAGTTCCCGCATAAATCGAGGACGCCAACCCGGACGTGCCCACAAGAGACGTGACCGCATGATCTTCCAGTCCGATGATTTCCCAGTTCATACCCGAATCGGTACTTCTGTATACTCCGCCGCTGTCGGCATAGGGTCCGCCGCTGCCCACATACAGCGTGTTGGGAAAATCCGGATCGATGAGGAGCGTATAGGCAAGGGGAATCACACTTCTGGGGGCCCAGTTGTCGCCATAATCGGTACTCATAAAAATAGCACCTCCGGTGGCGGCAAACAGTCTGTTTGGGGATGCTGGATCGACGGCAATGTCGAAAATCGAATTGCCAGCAGACGGCCACCCCGATGTCTCTTCCCAGGTATCCCCTCCATCCGTACTCTTGTGAATTTTATAAACCTGAGAAGTATCTCCGCCGCCGGTTCCTGCGTAGATATTTTCCGAGACAGGATCGATGGCCAGACACATGATCCAAATGTCTTCCGGCGTCCAGAGTGCCTCCCACGTCTCACCACCGTCTGAACTCCTGTAGAGTAGTCCCCGCGAGGGCTCCTCTATGGTATCGGAATAATGGCTCGTCCCCCCTACAAGGATGTGATCAGAGGAACCCGGGTAGGCTTCGACATCCCAGATGCTGGTCATGTAATACGGAGAAGGAACGGTCGTCAGTGTATCCCAAGATAATCCGCTGTCTTCGCTCTTGAACAGACACGGCATGTCTCTGTACGTGCCCCATCCTGCGGCAGCATACAGTGTATGGGAATCATCGAAACATAGGGCCTGAACAGGAACCTGTCGCATGCCCGCCGTGCTCTGCGTCCAGGTGGCCGCCCTGTCCGTGCTCTTGTACACGCCCCCCAGTCCGTCGGTAATGGCATAGACAATGTTGGAGGACACAGGATCCACATAAATGCCCCGGGCCATTCTATCCACCAGCCCGTTGTTCGCAGAAAACCAATTATCCCCGCCGTCTGTGGTCTTGAAAACGCCTTCACGGCCAAACATGTTACTGCCGGCTGCCATATACACGGTGCCGGGCATTTGCGGATCGACAGCCAGACTATACACGGTCGTGCCCATGTTGTACGAAACGGTCCAGTTTTCACCCCCATCCACGGTCTTGTACACGGTACCGGCATCCCGATCGTCGGACGATGTTCCCGCGTAGAACGTGTTGAAATCAACAATAGCCAAGGATTGAATCGTGGCCGAGGGTGCCGGCGGGCCACAAAAAGTCCACGAACTGCCCGCATCTGTGCTCCGATGAACCCCGCCACTCGTTCCCGCGTACACGGTATTCAACACATCGGGATCGAAACAGATGTCCACGACCGGATTCCCCTGAAAACTCGAGTCGGGCCAGGTCGTGCCCCCGTCGGTACTCCTGTACAGGGAAAACTCCGCCGCCGTCTCTAGGATGAGTCCCGCATACACGATGTTGGGCGAGTTTGGATCGATACCCAGGGAGAAAGCCAGCGCTTCTCTTTGAAACACCTGCTCCCAGTTCAGTCCCCCATCCGTGGTTCTGTACACGCCTCCCTTGCCGCACGCAACAAATACTGTATCGCTGGATTGAGGATGAATTTGAATATCCAGAACCTCGCACAGCTCGGTCAGGATGTCCAAGAACTCCCAACGTTCACCGCCGTTCGTGCTCTTGTATATCCCTCCGTACACATCACAACCCGCGTACAGTACTTCCGGTGAACTCGGCGCAATGGCAAAGGAAAGAAGGAATCCGCCTTCAGGGCCGATGGACTCCCATTCGGAGTCCGAGGCCAGACTGGGTGACGTAAAACAAAATCCCAGCAGCATTCCAAAAAGAAAACAAAACAGGATAAAAAACGACGTCTTTTGGTACATTTTTTCCTCCTAAGCATCGTTGATGTAACCATCGAGCGGGGTGCCTGCATCCATTACGATGGGATAACAGCAAAAAAACTGCCAATTTTCGCTAGAGGTAGCAATACATTAACCATAAACACAAAGATCGGGCAAGCAATCAGGGTCGGACTCTTTCTCATGTGCATTCGTCCTCTTTGTATTATAGGAAAAGGGATTCTTTAATATAACGGTGATAGCAGCGTTTTTATTGTGGTTGTGTATTATTTTATGAAAGGTTAATGATTTTACGAGCGAGATGCAGGAGGTAAATAATTCGGGAAAGCCGTATAAAAAATCGACTCAGTAGCCGAGTAGTCTCAAACGAATACATATTAGGTAACTCTTCTATGAGAGTCAGGTGCTCAAAATATTTTGAGTTCATGCAGGATATTATTTTCTGAAGGGGAATTCCTTCTCTGCATATTCAATCAAATTATTTTCATTCCATGCCCAAAACCTTACTCTAAATTTATCCGGATCAGTACATGCGGAAACCGACCTGTATACATGCCAATTATCATGCCCATTTTCTATTTCGCATGATAAACCGTCTCCTAAAAAACGATATGTTATTGCAAGAGAATTTGGGTCGGTGGCTGTAACTTTTACTTTTATATAATCTCCCCAATTTCGAGGAAGATCGGATGTTATCTCTATCGAATGAACCTTAGGTGCCGGAACTTGCTTAGAACTGGGCACCTTATCTGCATAAATAATCGTCGAATCGATTTGCTTGGCAACGTACTCAATTTCATTCCAATCCGATGGGTATAAAAGACCAGGTGGGCCGACCACTACCCATACATTATTTCTTATGAAAAAAATGACGTTAGGTCCTATTTGATAATAACAGTTATCCCCTATTTCCACATCCTCCAGGGGATAATCGATAGCATTAAAAAAATAAAGAGGTGATCTATCCACTCTTTCAACCATATATAGCTCGGCTTCTGCAACTGACGTGAAAATCCAGTATTCAACCTCTATTTCATATGTAGCCTGTTCCAATAATGTTACTAGAGTTGTATGACCTGGGAAAGCTGTAACAAAACCCGGAATACGAGGAGTATTCCTAAATTTATATTGCCGTTTATCTAATTCAGACTCTCCAAAACCTTTTAGTATATGAAAGCCTTCTGTGAAATAAACATATGGACTGAAGTTTTT
>CAZTKR010000300.1:0-4885 GCA_964614115.1 uncultured bacterium
CAAATCCCCGGGTTGACCGTCTTGAAGGTCGATAAGCCATACGTTCTATTCCTCTTCGGTCATCAGGTTAATCAACCGTACCGTATGCTCATCGATCTCATCGATGATGCGTGTGGTTTTGTTATGAAGCACCGTATAGGCGAGGATCGAAGGGATAGCCACAGCAAGGCCAAACAGGGTTGTGTTCATGGCAACAGAAATACCATGCGCCAGAAGGCGCGATTTTTCTGCCACATCGATTCCCGGAGCAGACACGGATCGGAAAGCGAGAATAAGGCCCCATATCGTCCCCATAAGACCGATGAGCGTGGCGATATTCCCGATCATGGCCAAGTAATTCGTCCGTGTCTGTAGCCTTGGAATCACCTCCAACGTCCCTTCGTCTACGGCATTCTGGATAGCACGAAAGTTTGGATTCTTCATCTTACTGGCCTTCATGAGACCCGCCAGTACGATCTTGGGTAGGGCTTTATTCTTCAGGCTATTACACAAGGCAACGGCCCTCTTAAAATCTTTGGCAGCCACCAGTTTTCGAACTTGAGCCATAAACTTGGCTGCATTGATACTGGACACAAGATATATATAATGCATCCGCTCGATGGCGATGGCAATCATGAAACCGGCCACGACCAACAATATCCACATGAAAACCCATCCACTTAAACCCGGACTAAAGCTGCGCCAAAATTCAGCCATAAACGACCTCCGTTGGTAACCAATTCAGAAACAATATAACATCATTTTCGCTTCCGTTCAACCGTTTTCTTGATGCTCTCGATCCTGTCCACACGCCTGAGCTCCCTCTCCGGTGTCGGGATTTCTCCCACACCCTCTTTTACTTCCTTGTTAAAGCTCCTCTCCAAGTCCATCTCTGCAATCTGGGGTTCAACACGTTTGGGCATGATGATCACACCCGGTTTCTCAACCTTTCCTTTAATTTCGATAACGCCCAGCACCATCTCACCGCTTTCGGAATCGGCTGTTGTCTCTGTTTCCACATTCGTGCGCGTGGTATCCGAAACCATGGTTTGGGCACTGACTGACGTGTATCCTGAAAAGACTATCAGGATTACCACGATCCATAATAAAATAATAGGTTTGTGTTTCAATCGCTCGTCCTCCCTAAGGGTAAAACACGTTGGGGTATATAACGAATTTTGGTGATGACCTCTGCGGGTGGGTTGGCCTGTGACGAACATTCAAAAGCAAGCACATTCTTCCCCTGCTCTAGGATCGGTGTGATGGAAAGGGAGCTCCCACGGGCCTCCTCGTTTATCTTTTTACCGTTCCAGTAGATTTGATGCGGCTCATGACCCTTTAGTTGAATCTCTCCTGAGATAGGATATCCCAGAACAATGATCTCCTTGCGGACATAGACCGTATCGACAGCTTCGAAGACCGTGTTGTTTCTCGGACGGTAAGCAGAGCGAAGGTTCCATGAAACGTTCCCGCTGGCCGTCTTTCGAGGATGAAACCATCCGATCATCCTGTAATCCGGATTCTCCCATCCCTCCTGATGCATCGGACTAAACCACCACGTGGTATCGGTTTGAACCGTCATACTGACCACAGGGATGTTCATCTGTGCGGAGAATGTATCGGGATCCATCTTGACCAGGCGAACGGCGATCCAGCCTCCCGAAGGGCTGGGGACACGAAAGCTCTTTTCCGCCGTATAAGCCTCTTCCAGAAGGGTTTTGAGGCCGTCTTTGAGGAAAAACACGTTATCCTCGAAGATCGCCAGCGCCTCCTCGTAGAACAACTCCCCCTGTGCAAGGAACAGACGTTCGGCCTGCCGTTGATTGTCTAAACCACGGGCGATGAGTCGCTCATAATAATCCGCCATCTGCAATACGAGCTGTACCATCTCATCCTGTACCTGTATGATATCGGAAAAGACGATTCCGCTCTTGACTGCCACATCCACACCCTGTCTATAAAAAAGGACGGTAACCTGTGCGTAGGATTTAGAGAGTTCGATCAGATTCGCCATGGTGTTAACGACCTCTTCCGGGGCGTTTTGGCCATCCTGCAGAACGGTCTTGTCGTACTGACGAACCGTTCGTATGTACTCGCTCATGGCATCCAACGTCAGGGCGTAATACTTTTGTCCCAACAGTCCCACGGAGGACAGGAGTTTCGACCGTGAGGCCTCGGTCCACTGGTTCTGTAATCCCAAACTATCGGCCACATGCAGATTCCGCCGATGCGCTCCCACGACCACATCCAGTAAGGGTTTAATGGCCTTCACCAGAACCTGACTCCGGTAATCCAGTCGTGCCACGCCCCTCAGGTCTGCGGGAACGGGTGCCGAGAGCAACCGTTCGATGGATTCTGTGTTCACCTCGGCCATCTGATACAGGGTTTCCGATATTTTTTCCTTGGATTTCCCGAGCCACGATCTCGTTAGAGTCAAAACACTGTCGTCCGCAGACGAAGAGAAGGAGCCTGTTTGCTCTTCGCCGGACACGGTATGGTTCGCCACCCTTTCCAATACCTGGACGGCTCTCTGATACGACTTCAATGCCTGATTGTAAATCTCTGCGGTTCGTTCGTTGATTTCCTTTTCCCGGATGGCTCGGGAGGTCGGGTCCATGGAGGGTATTTCCTGATCCACCCATGCCTGGGCAAATTGTTCGTATGCTTCGCCGATACGGTAAACCGCCTCCGGCAACCGCTGGGTTCTGAACGCGGCTACCTGGGCATACTGCTTCTCCAGCTGCCGAAGCAGGGTTTGCTTTTCCGCAATCTGCCGATCCAGTGTCGCCTGGGGAAGGAAAAAGGCGATTTGTCGGTAACGTTCGTGGAGTAGCTGGCAGGCAAGAAACAGTCCCTCGGATGCGTAGTAATCGTTCGGCTCCAGTCCCCGTGCTTTGAGATCCTCGTTCGTTGTGTAGGCCCGGTGAAAGAATCGTTCTGCTTGATTCAAGGAGTCTTTCTGATGATAAAACTGCCCCAACCTGAAATACGCCTCAACGCTCAGAGGCGAGTCGGGGTAACGGCGGGCGAAACTGGAATAGACACGCCTTGCGCCGGCGATGTTATCCAATCGTTGAAAGTATTCACCGGTTTTCAAATAAACGGCTTTGGCATCCTCTGCATCGGGATAGCGTGAGACGTACCTCTCTCCCACCTCCACGGATTTGGGCCAGTTTCCAGCATTTCCGTAAAATACGAATGCGTTGTACAGCGCATCCCTGGCCTTTTCTCCATCGGTCTGCAGGTTGGCCAGTGTTTCGTACCGTTCTGCCCCTTTCTGATACTCCCCCATCTCTCCGTAGTCGAAGGACAGGTTGTTCAGGGCGTCCAGTAACAGCGAGGAGCCACTGTAGGATACCCGCAGCATCTCATACGCTCGAATGGCCGATGGATAGTCCCCGATACGTTCGTACTCTCTTCCCGCGTTGAACAGCGCACGGTCCGCGAATTCCAGGTCCGGGGCTTCCAACGCCATCCGGTAATACTCATCGGCCGCAGCCGAAGCATTCCCCGAAAGGGCCTTTTTCTCAGCCTTCAAGAAAATCGCCTCACCCAGCCTCTTCTGGGCATTCGTCTTCAACTCGCCCGATTCACTCTCGGAGACGATTTTCTTGGCGAGAATCTCGGCACTGTCGTAGTCTTTCTTCCCAAAATAACTCTCCAGTACAGAATACTGAGCCGACTGCACCTGATCGCTGTGGGGAAAGTATTTCATCAACGTCTTGTAGTACCTGACCGCCTCGGTAAACTGATTATGGGCGTAGTACAGAACCCCGGCATTGGCCAGAATCGTCGGTGTATTCTTGTCGAAGGGGAAAAGCTTGATATAGTTGTCGTAGGCCATGGCCAGCCAGCGCTCGGCTGCGGTAAGCGGAACGGCTTCTCGCTCCCCGTTGACCGATTCCGGCCGAGCGAATCCTTCCGACTGGCGCCTCTCTACTTGTACCATGGAATCGGCCACGACCACGGCGTTCTCGGCCGCATCCTTGATGGTCGCCAACCCTTTGTTCCGGGCAAACGTCTCATATTCCTTGCCCGTGTATACCATGCAGATGGTCAGATACTCCTGCAGTGCTTCGTTGTACTGCCGAAGTCTGGTGTCGAGAATCAGGGCGATGTTCCAACGGATCATGTACGCATGCAGGTCTTCCGGGAAAGAGTCCAGGTACAGCCGACCCAGTTCCACGGCCTTCTCATACGACGCCCTGCTCTCGTTGGCTTCGGCCTCCCGCATGACGGTGTTGATATTTTCCCTGAGGGACTGCTCGGCAAGTTTGTACGCATCGAGCTTTGCCTTCTCGTCCGTCGTCTCTTTCCACCAGATTCCGTCGGACTTATACATTGTAAACAGCCTCTGACGGACAGCGAATGTCTGTTCTTTGTCCTTGAGGATTTGATAACAATCCACGATTTTTTTCTGAACGAACGGCGCTCCCGGAGAAGATCGATCGTACTGGAGCATCGTTTCGTAGGCGAGGATGGCGTTGGCGTAATCCTCTTTTTCATCCTTATACACATCCCCCAGCTTGTTCAACACATCCCAACCCCACGGAGGATCACCGATACCGCTCAAGAATTCTCGTGCTTTGAGCGGTCCGCCAAAGTCGATAAAACTGATGGCAATATATTCGATGGCCTCATCCCGAAGATCGGCCCGAACCATCAACCTGTTGGGGTCATATTCCTCCACCGCATAGATGCCCTCCACCAGTGTCGTAAAATAGCTGATGGCCTCCGGGTACCGGCTCAAACGATAATAACTCCACCCCACTTTGTAGAGCGCTTCATCGTAACGTGGGTTGTCCCGGAATTTCAAGACGTATTCATAATAATGAATGGCTCTGTCGAGATCGTTTATCGGCGGATTAAAATAATATTCCCCCATACGCATATACGCTTCGGGTAC
>CAZTKR010000301.1:0-4870 GCA_964614115.1 uncultured bacterium
ACATTTTATACGTATCTTGTTCTGAAGGAGGGTTATGTACCGGCTGAGCTGGAGAGTAAATTCCCGGCAATGATCGCCAAGTATATGGGGCCGCATATGCAGCAGGAGATGGGCATATCGTACGAGCAGTTCCTGGCATCGGGAAATCGATACGGATATTATTTACAATCCCTCACGGACATTCATCTTCATTCGAACTTGAACAACGAATTGGAAGCCAAGGGTGATATTCGATATGTCACCATGTTCTCGGCCATCGCTTTATTTGTGCTCTTGATCGCTTGTGCCAATTACATGAATTTGGCCACGGCCCGATCGGCGGCGCGAGCCAAAGAGGTGGGTATACGCAAGGTTATCGGCTCCAACCGGACTCAGCTCATCCGGCAGTTTTTAGCCGAATCGGTGACTCTCAGCATTCTATCCTTACTCATCGCTCTCCTTCTGGCCCAGCTACTCACGCCCATCTTCGGATCGCTGTCTGGTAAATCCTTGAATCTAAAAGGACTCGCCAACGTGTACTGGATGATCGGCTTGGTTGGTTTCACGATTTTAGTGGGTGTTCTGGCGGGTAGTTATCCTGCATTCTATCTGGCCTCTTTTAGACCTGTTGCAGTGATGAAGGGTAGAATACGTGCCGGGATGAAGCAATCCCGTTTACGATCCGGTTTGGTTGTTTTTCAGTTCGGGATATCGATTTTTTTGATCGTGGCGACACTGGTCGTGTCCAAACAGCTTCGGTTTATCCAGAACAGAAAATTAGGCTTTGAAAAGGAGCATCTCGTTTTACTCCAAGGAGGTCAGAGCCTTGGACAACAGAAAGATGCGTTCAGGGAAGCCCTTTTGAAACATCCGAACGTGTATGGTGTGACCGGTTCTAGTACCGTGCCTGGCAAACGATTTGGCAGTACGGGATTTCGCATCGACCAAGCAACGGCAGGGCAGATGCACATGCTCCTTCAGATTTATGCGGATTACGATTTTATTAAAACGTACGGTATAAAAATAGTCCAGGGCAGAGATTTTTCGCGGGAGATGTCCACGGACGTTTTGGGTGTTATCATCAACGAGACGGCGGCACATACATTTGGTCTCCTGGATCCTACCGGGAAGCGGATCGTCGAGGTTCATCCCGATCCAACATTCAATGCCATGCTTAATATCATCGGTGTTGTCCAGGATTTTCACTCTGAATCGATGCACCGTCGCATCCAGCCGCTGGCGATCCACTTATTTCCCGATGCCATGCGGTACGTCTCGATACGCATTGCGCCCGATGATATGGCCGGAACACTGGATTATATCAAGAAGCAGTGGGTGCAGTTTGCACCGGGCCAGCCTTTTGATCCGACCTTTTTGGACAGAGAATACGACGCTCTCTACACGGCCGAACAACGGACAGGACAATTGTACACGGGCTTTTCTGTGTTGTCTATCTTCATCGCCTGTCTGGGTCTGCTTGGTCTGGCTTCTTTCTCTGCAGAACAGAGGACCAAAGAAATCGGTATTCGAAAAGTGTTGGGCAGTTCTGTACGTGGGATCGTTCTATTGACGAGCCGAGAATTCGTGAAATGGGTGGTGATGGCCAATATCCTGGCATGGCCGTTGGCTTATTTTGTCATGCACCGTTGGCTCCGGAATTTTGCGTATCAAACTCAGATCGGCATAGATGTCTATGTGTTATCGGCTGGGTTGGCGTTGGTGATCGCACTCTTGACAGTGGGATATCAGATTATCCGGGCGGCGCGGGCCAATCCGATAGATGCGCTAAAGTACGAATAGTATCTCGGATACGAATCGGACTCGTTGACGAGGTCTTACTTCCTCTTATTTTTCAAGCCCATCGTTATTTGTTCCGATAGGGGGCCGGTGAATGAAACCAGGCCCTTCTTTTTTGTATGAGCATTGGTATGTCCTAAAATGTAGAACAAATAGTGCTTGCTTTTTTTATTTATATGTCTTACATTTTAGGAGTAATAAACGAGGAGAGCAGTATGAAGTTTATCTCACGTTCTGAAGAGATGATCCTGCTGGCCATTTGGCGGCTTGGGGCTAATGCATACGGCGTGACTATCCGCAACGAACTGAAAGAGATGAGCGGAAAAACCTGGGCTTTTGGGGCCCTCTTTGTGATGCTTGACCGGTTGTCGAAGAAAGGATTGTTGGATTCGTATCTCACCGAACCCACCCGGGAACGGGGAGGGAGGAGCAAGCGGATATACAAGCTTACTCCCGAGGCAGTAAAAGCATTAAAGGAAGTGAGGAGGCTCCAGGAATCGATTTGGGAGGGGATGCCGGAATTATCTGCCGGGGACCTGATCTGACTTGTCGAGAATCAGGAAATAGCGGAAATAATCAATTTTCGCTAATGAATACAACGATGTCACCAACATCGCTGGATAGATCGGATGTATAGGAATCAAAGACAGTTTCTTCCACCCAGACTCGCCGAATGGTTGGTACGCCGGATGTTTCCTGATGGCGGATCGTACACGACGGCCGGTGACTTGGCAGAAGCCTATCGATCTCTGACGGATGAAGAGGGAATCCGCCAAGCGCGCAGGTGGTACTGGGGGCAGGTATTCAAGGCATTGCCCAATTTTATATGGAATCAATCGTATTGGAGATGGAAGATGCTGGTTTATTATGTCAAGATCGGATTGCGGAATCTATATAAACACAAGGTCTTTTCGGTGATCAATATCGTGGGACTGGCCTTGGGCATAGCCTGCACAATCGTCATCTTCAAGTTTGTCATCGGTGAAATCGGATACGATGAGTACCATCCCCACCGCCATCGACTCTACCGCATGACGGTCACATCTGAAATCCTCTCTACAGGAGAACGAAGGACGGGTGCATTGAGCTCGCTCCTCTGGGCGCCGGCCATGCAGAAATCGTATCCAGAGATCGAGGAGACCGCACGAATGGTCTACTCATGGGAGCCGCGCTTGCTGGAGGTTGGGGAGAGCCGGATTACTCAGGACAATGTTTATTTTGCCGAGACATCCGTGTTCGACCTGTTCGGATGGAGATTGATCGTGGCAGAAGGGGGGAACATCTTTGAAGACCCCTATGCCGTTGTCCTGTCGGAGAGGTGCGCAAAGAAATATTTCGGGGAAGAGAACCCGCTGGGCAAGACGATTTTCCTCATTCAACAAGAAAGGAGCCGGGATGGACGGGTCCAGGAAAACCGGATACCGATGACGGTGAAGGGATTGATGGAAGATGTTCCCAAGAAAACGCACGTACGACCCGAGGTGCTCATCTCGTTCGTTTCCCTGAATGAGGTATATGGGGGCGACGTGAATGCGGGAAGCCATCCCAATCCAAACTTCTGGAGATATACCATCGGCTATACCTACCTGCGACTGGCGGAAAACACCGATCCGACGGTTCTGGAACGCAAGTTTCCCCGATTCCTGGAGCAACACATCGGAGATATGAACACGTCCCGGGGATTCAAATACCACCTCTATCTGCAGAACGTGGCGGGTATTCACCTGGAGAAGAACGTCCACAGCAAGCCCGAATTCGGCACAGACGAGGCGCATCTGTACCTCTTCTCTGTCATCGCTTTTTTTGTACTCCTTATCGCCTGCTTTAACTTCATCAATCTTTCCACGGCACGCTCTGCGTCCCGTGCTCAGGAAGTGGGCATTCGGAAGGTGGTGGGATCTTCACGGAAAAGGATCATCACACAATTCCTGGGTGAATCGTTCCTGATCAGCGTGTTGGCCATGGTTCTGGGATTCATCCTCTCGGAGTGGGCGGGACCCGTATTTTCCCATTATACGGGGAAGGATATTCACCTGCTGCCTCAAGATTTTCCATTATTCATCGCTGGGCTTGTTGCACTCCTTCTCCTTGTCGGCGTTCTGGCCGGCGGTTACCCGGCCTTCATCCTCTCTGGTTTTAGGCCGGTTCACGTGTTCAAGAAGACGCTATCGTCTGATATGAAGGGGGTGAACATCCGCAAGGCGTTGGTCGTGCTCCAATTTGCCATCACCGTCTTTTTCATCATCGGAGCGTTGACGGTAAGGAGGCAGGTGGCGTTTATGAGGACACAGAATCTGGGCTTCAACGGCTCCCGGGTACTGGTCGTATCACCCTTATCCAACGCACCCAACTATTCCCAGTTGGAAACGTTTCGGAATGAACTGCTGCGCCGTCCGAATATCCAAGGCGTTTGCCTGTCTTCAGTCGTCCCTGGACGGATGTACTGGCAAGATTTATGGGCCGAACTCGGAGACCCCGATCAAAAGACCACGGTCTTGACAGAGATACAGACGAATTTCGATTTCATCGATCTGTACGGTCTGGAGGTGATTGCGGGAAGGCCGTTCCTCAGAGAGATGGGAACGGATCGGGATAGAGAGTTTGCCGAGTTCATGGACAGGGGAGGAGGCCGGCTGCCCATAGGAAAGGATGGCACTCAGCTGGAGACTGGGCTGAAGCGGATGGCCATCATCCTGAATGAGACGGCGGTCAGGAACATGGGTCTGGGATCGCCCGAGGAAGCCCTGGGAAAGAGCCTCGTCCGCGATCCCGTGTCCGTTGATTTCTATGGATCCGTTATCGGAGTGGTCAGAGATTTTCACTTCGAGTCTCTCAAGACGGAGGTCCAGCCTCTCGTCCTTTTCATGCTCGATCCATCCTCTCGGGATCCTGGGATGGTATCCATCCGACTGTCCGGGCAGGATATGCCCCAAACCATCGACATTGTTGAAAAAGTATGGAAGACACATTTCCCCGAATCGATGAGCGAATCCTTTTTTGTGGATGAGAATTTCGGGCGTCTTTACGAGCAAGAGGAGAAGATATACCAGGTTTACGGGTTCGTCTCTTTCCTCTCTATATTCATCGCGTCTCT
>CAZTKR010000302.1:0-4860 GCA_964614115.1 uncultured bacterium
AGAGATCAAACCCCTCTGGTCTTGGTTCACAAAACCTGCCTGTTCGCCTTCTTTCACCAGCATTTCCAGGTCTTTGCGTGTAAAGAAACGCTTGACATTACTCTCCGATAGACCGAATATGTTCAACAGCCATTGTGATATCTTCATCACCAGCCAGATAATCGGATAGAACAGGATATAGAAGAACCGCAAGACGAACGTGGAATACAGGGCGAACGTGGTTGCCGTGTCCCGTGCCATGGATTTTGGCAGGATCTCACCGAAGAACAGGAGGGCTGTGGACGTGATGACCGTGATAACAAATCCGCTGACGAACTGTTCCAGGACAATGGCCATGATGGACGAGGCAGCCACGACGGCGATGTTATTACCCACCAGCGTGGTGCTCAGGAAGCGCTCGGGATATTCCAGAAACCGATACGCTTGTTGGGCCCCTTTCACGCCCTGACGCATCCAGACCTCCAGCTTTATGCGCCGTACGGAAATCATGGCTGTCTCTGAACCGGAAAAATACGCAGAAAACAGCAAAGCAATGACGAACAGTATCAGATCGATTGTCGCATGCCTCCTATAGAATGATCCTTGCCTTCCCCCTGGTGGCATTCGTCAGTTCTTTTTGGAAACGCTGGCTTCGGGACAGCCTGACCTTGAGGGCAATCTCCACGTCTTCACGGTAGACCGTGTCCTCCACCTGACAGGCATGCGCGGATACCAGGTTCATCACAACGCCCGTCACCTCGTGGGGAAATCCGATGCGGAGTGTTTCCATCAGGACCTTCTGGATACGCCCCCCCGCGTCCAGTGTCTCGGCAGCGCATGCTCCATACGCCCGCGCCAATCCTCCAGTGCCCAGCTTAATCCCCCCGAAATACCGGGTGACCACGAGAACCGTGTTGGTCAACTCCCTGCCGTCGATGGCCTCCAGCATGGGCCTTCCCGCCGTGCTCGACGGTTCTCCCGCATCGCTATACCGGAACAAAGAAGCGTCGCCCATGCCCACACGGTACGCGTAGCAGTTATGGGTAGCATCGTGATATTTTTTGGACAACCTCCCGACAAAGGCCTCGGCATCCTGGCGGGAATCCACGGGTCGGGCGGACCCGATGAATCGGGAGCCCTTAATTTTGATCTCTCTGGATACGTCTCTCGCCAGGGTTAAGTATGCGTCACCGTCCATACTCATGGATCGCGTAAATGGATTCATTTGGCTTGTATGCCCTGCCTTCTTCGACCCGCGGTGCTCACCCAGGCGTTATCCACCTCAGGCCCACAACACCGGTGATGATCAACAGAACGAAAAACAGGCGCATGGGATGCGCGGCTTCGTGATAAATCAGAATCCCGAATATCACGACCCCGACCGCACCCAGTCCTGTCCATATGGTATAAGCCGTACCGACGGGCAACACCTTGAACGCCTGTGCCAAAAAATACAGGTTCACACCCATGGCGGTCACATTCAGCACCGAGGGCCACAGCCGTGTGAATCCTTGAGTGCCTTTAAGGCTGATTGCCCAGACCACTTCCAGGACCACCGCTATTGATAAAAAAAGCCAGGCCACTCATCGTGCTCGCTGTTAAAGCCGGGTCAAGGTCGCACCGCCGTACAGAATGGCGTTGAAAAGCACCTTGAATGTGGCATGGGCCTGGGCCCGGTTGATGGCATCGAATCCGATGAGGATAACGCGCCCTTCGCCCATCGGCACCTCGACAATCGATGCCTTCTGGGCAATATTATTTTCACCCAACAGAAATCCGCTCTTCAGGATGTGCTTGGCTGGGTACTTGGCAACGACTTTCGCTTCCACGGTGAAGTTGGGTATAACCTTAAATGCCGGACTCCTGGCAAAAAAGGCGACGGATTCTTCGTCCATTCCGAATGCCACCGGATGAGTCACATTATATTCCATGGCCAGGATGGACCCCGGGCAGAAGAAATGTTCACGCTCAACATCCTTGAGCACGTTGGCCACGGGCAGACTGAATTCATCGATCAGCAGCTCCGACGAGGAATCCATGGTGATCAGCACACCGCCGGCCTCGACGAATTTCTTCAAGTGGGTTAATCCCTCCACGCCGATACCCTCGGCATACTTCGGAGGAACCGTACCCTTCTCTCTGCCTTTTAGAATACCCTCGGCCCAAATATCGGGAATGTAGATGACGTCGTACCGATCCCTGAGATTGCCGACCCGGAGTTCATCGTTGAGAATGTTCTTATACGGAAACTCGTACTGCTCCAGAAGCCACCGGCTCCATCCCTCGTGCATACTGGAAACCCAGGGCTTGTACATACCCAGGCGGACGGTACTTAGCCTGTAGACATCGCCCTTGGGTTTATCGTCTACAGTGTATACCCTCAGCATCAGGTCCTCGGTCATAGATCGAAGCGCATTCCCATGACGAGAGCGAATCAGGACGCCTCCCGGAGGCACCTCCGTACCGTCGGCCGTTGTTCCATCGGCAACCCAGTATACCGGGATGTTCTCCTTCAGCAGCCGGTTTGTCGCGATAAACGCTTGGTTCTCCCCGTGGGACAGCATCAAGCCATACCCGGAACGTCTCGGGAACGATGTGCCGGCCATATCCACCCGGGCTATTTTTTCCAGCTCGACATCGAACGCATTGGTGACCTGCACGGTCGTAACGCCCATCTGGTAGGGCAGTGTCCAGCCGGCCACGTCGTAGGGTTGTATAGGCGGACCGTTCTCTGATTCGCGGATATCGGGATAGACCTGACGCTCCAGCAAATCCTTGGCATAGGCCCGAAAGGGCTGGGCCATCAGAACCACGGCCGTTCCCGCCGGATACGGGATGCCATCGGCCGCAAACGACGCCCTGGCCCGGTGTACTTCAACGCCTCCCTTTATCAAGGCATTGATCATCGTCAATGCAGCGGCGTTATCCTTTTGTTCGGGAGGTACGACAAAGGCAAACGGCGGTTCTTTTTCCCCGGCTTCGATGGCCCGCCTGCCCATCAAATAGCGGTTATACAGGAGTTTTTCCCGATTCGTGGCCGCCGCGTTCAGAATGGATTTCGCCGCGATATAATCGTACTCCACGATATCCCGCAGACGCCACCAGCCGCCGGGCCAGGGATTGGGGAAATTCATCATCTTCTGGTACGAGGGGAAGCCCCGCCCTCCGCCCTGCAAATCGTCTTTCGTCTGAAACACGGGAGAAGCAATCTTACAACTGGCCAATTCCGTCAACAGACCGACGGTGTTATGCCACCAAGACGTCATCATAAAAGCACCCTGCCACCACCCGGTAAAAAAATGACTCGTGCCAACTCCTTTTTTCCCACAGGCATCGAGATCCATGGCCATGGTCTCGCCGAACAGCCCTATCTCCCAGACGACGAGGGGATCGATGTTGGGATTGAGCGGATCGATATACGGGGGCACGAAAATGCGAGAACCCCGATTTCCCATCTGATGCATATCCAAGTAAATGGAGGGCAGCCAGTCTTCGTACAGCACTCGTGTCACCAGTTGAGACTCGACCTGCGTGAGCAGAACCGCATCCCGGTTGTTGTCGTGCCCGGTATAGAGCTGATAAAGCCAGGGCATATAACTTCCCTCAAATTCCGTCTCCACGTAGGCATCGTACCAGTCCTTCACCATGATGAGCCCATCGGGATTGAAGGAGGGCACCAGGAGGAACACGACGTTGTCCAGTATGTCCCGGTGCTCCGGCGTGTCTTTCGTGACCAGGTCATAAACCAGCTCAGGGCTCATCTGTGCCGCACCGACCTCGGTGGCGTGCAAACTGCATGTGATGAGTACAATGATCTTTTCGTCCCTGGCCAGAGCCTCGGCCCTCTCCTCATCGAGCCCTCTGGGATCGGTAAGGCGTTTGGAGGACTCCTTGATTTCTTCGATTCGACTCAGGTTCTCCTCGCTGGAGATGATGGCAAGAATAAAAGGATTGTCCTGAGTGGATTTGCCCAGTTCCACCACCTGAACTTTCTCCGATCCTTCATCCAGAAGCTGAAAGTAGGCCACGATCTTGTCCCATCCGGCCAGATGATAATCCGCCCCTATTGGAAATCCGAAAAAATCTTCGGGTGACTGGACCTGGCTCCAAACGGAAACCGTCATCACTAAAATAACGCCAATAATCAATACGCCTTTCTTCATCTTTCACCTCACCTTTTTATTACGTTTTGATATATCTAATATGCATTCGTTTCCCAATCAGATTATCAATTTTAAAATAGACGGGATGAAACAGTCGGGGCTCCGCCGCCTTTGCGCCTTTCACTACCGTCTGTTTTTCGGCTATTTCCCCTTGCCCAACGCCTCCTTCAACGCATCGATGCACGTCAGAGAACAACGTATCTTCTGCTGGGGCAGGCCACCCAGGGCTTCTGTTAGCTGCTCTTTGGAGATGGACAAGGCTTCCTCCAGGGATTTGTTCTTCACCATTTCCGTCAGCATACTCGTGGAGGCGATGGCAGCCACACATCCCATCACCTTCATCTTAACATCCGTGATCTGATCGTTCTCGATCTGGAAATGTAGCTGAACCTGGTCTCCATCGGCCTCGTTCATCGCCGTACCCACGGCGTCGGGATGGTCCAGCTCTCCGACGTTACGGGGTTTTGTAAAATGATCTTTGACAATATCGCTGTACACGGTATCGATTCCTTCGTTTTGAAGATTCAAGCATATGCCGATTAAAGAGTGAAAATGCCATAAGCGTTCTAACGATTATTTTAATCGTCGTTTTTTTCTGGAACGACTCATGCTCTGTTGGGATTGCGGATGTGAGAGAGGGACCAGCGGTCATCCACTGAATGCAACCTGGATTCTTTGGGTCCTCCGACCGCATGACCATCAACCTTCCGATCACCTC
>CAZTKR010000303.1:0-4849 GCA_964614115.1 uncultured bacterium
TGTTTTTTCCGATGGAAGTCGTGGAAACAGTGAAAAAAAATCTTGCAAATGGTTTATTTATAAAGTATATTTAAGTTTCTGGAACTTCTATGAGTTGCGGTTCCTCTGGTGGAACCGTTTTTTAAGAGTTGACTATTTCGTGTCGAGGAGATAATTATGCGCGGAAAGGATGTCGCGAAAACTGTCATCATTGTTTTTTTGGTACTCTGGGCTTTCTACGCTTTATGGCCGACGTATAAATTTTGGACGATTGACCCTGAACAAAAGAAAACGATGGAGGCCGAGGGAACGCTTTACGAACTCACGAATAAAGCTATCAAGATGGGGCTGGACCTTCAAGGAGGCATGTACCTGGTACTGGAAGTCGATCTTCCGGCTCTCGTGGATCAATTGGCTCGGAACAAGGACGATCAGTTCGAGGAGATTATCGAAGCCTCCAAAGAAGAGCTCAACGTGAGTACGGAAAATTTCATGACCATCCTCCGCCGGAATTTTA
Source organism: uncultured bacterium (assembly GCA_964614115.1). Lineage (GTDB taxonomy): Bacteria > Zhuqueibacterota > QNDG01 > QNDG01 > DSAB01 > CAZTKR01. The sequence continues at coordinate 497 of CAZTKR010000303.1, forward strand.
GTGAGAGGAACATTCCTCTGAACCGATACTGGGGGGAGCGTGGGGATTCGGAACGCAAGATCGTCAATGATTTGGAGGATGAGGCCGGAAGTGCCATGACCCGATCCCTCCAGAAACTGCGGAATCGCATCGACCGATTCGGAGTCTCGGAACCCAATATCTCTCCCCTGGGCTCTCGGCGAATTCTAATTGCCCTTCCCGGCATCTCGGATCCCGAACAGGCCAAGGAGCTCATCCAGAGTACGGCCCTGCTGGAGTTTAGGATGCTCAAAGACCCGGAAGTCTTCACCGACGTCATCGAGAAAATCGACAACGCCCTAGCCCAGGAACGTGGTGCGCGCACCCCGGAAGAGACGGAAGCGGCGGAGGCCGATACGGCAGCCCAGGAATCTGAGCAGAAGCCCAGCCAGGATAAAGTCATCAGCGTGAGCGAACTCTTCGGGGAAGAGGAGCCGACTCCGGTGGAAACGGAAGAAGGGGATACGTCCCTGGTCGTGGATGAACAGATGTTCGAGGAGAACCCGTTTCTGGCCCTGCTGAGGGATACGCGCCGGTATGGACACAACGTTAGCGTTCCCATCGAGAACGTCACGGCAGTCGATCGCATCATTCAACGGGAAGACATCCAGAGGCACGTGCCTTCGGATGCCGAGTTCCTCTGGGGTTCCGAGCCTTTCACTATTGCCGACAGGACGTATCGTGAGCTTTTTCTCCTGAAAAAGGAGGCCGAACTCACCGGTCAGTATCTTACCGATGCCCGTGTGACCATCGGTTCCGATGTCCAGAGTGCGGGTCAGCCGGAAGTCCATTTTTCTCTGAATCGACAGGGGGCTCGTGTTTTTTCCCGAGTCACCGGAGCCAATATCGGCAAATTGATGGCCATCGTCTTAGACAACCGTGTCGTCGAGGATGCCGTCATTCAGACGAAGATACCCGACGGAAGGTCCCGCATTACGGGTATTACGGATATGGATAAAGCCAAGATGGTCTCCATCGTCCTAGAGGTGGGTGCGCTTCCAGCTCCGGTAGAGATCATCCAGGAGAGGACCATCGGCCCCTCCCTGGGACAGGATTCCATCACACGGGGCCGGTACTCGGCGCTCATCGGTATGTGCATCGTCGTGGTTTTCATGATTATATACTACCGGATGTCTGGGATGATCGCCGATGTGGCCCTGCTGTTGAATCTCATATTCGTGATGGCGATCCTGGCTCAGTTCCGGTTCACCCTGACGCTTCCGGGAGTGGCCGGTATCGTGTTGACCATCGGTATGGCCGTGGATGCCAATGTGCTGGTCTTTGAACGCATACGGGAGGAACTCAAGACGGGCAAGACCGTCCGTGCATCCATCGATGCGGGATACTCCCGCGCATTTCGGACGATCCTGGATGCCAATGTCACAACCCTCCTGACGGCACTGGTACTCTACCAGTTTGGAACCGGCCCCATTCGGGGTTTCGCCGTTACTCTATCCATCGGTATTGTGGTGAGTATGTTCACGGCTTTGGTCGTTACACGCTTGATTTTTACGCACATCACGGCAAGACGGACACTGACACGTCTCAGCATTTAATTCAGTCTTGGTGAAGGAATTATTCGATACGAAGGAAGGATGAGGTATGCAATTTTTCCAAACACCCAACATTGATTTCATTTCCAGGAGAAGGTACGCTTACTTTCTGTCTGTGGGTCTATTTCTGCTCGGAATCGTTACTTTGATCGTTCGCGGGGGGCCGAACTACGGTATCGATTTTAAGGGTGGAACCTCCGTTGTGGTCCGGTTCGAGAAAGAAATTTCGACGACACAGCTACGGGATGCCCTGGCCTCCATGGGCATGGGAACGAGCGAAATCCAAACGTTTGGAACACGGAACGAGTACCTCATCTACGTCGAACAGCAGAGGGGAGCCAGTGCCACGGAAACGGCACGACGCGTGGAAGAGGCCATTTCCCAGTCCGTATCGGACATAGCGTATGAAATACGGAGCATCGACACCATCGGACCCAAGATCGGAGAAGAACTCCGGAAGGCGACGATTCTGGCTGTTTTCATCGCGTTGTTGCTCATCCTCATCTACATCGGGTGGCGTTTCGAGCTCGTGTTTGCCGTGGGTGCCATCGCTGCGCTTTTTCATGATGTCCTGATTACCCTGGGGATATTCGGTCTTTTAAATTATGAGATATCACTCAAAGAGATTGCTGCTTTCTTGACTATCGTGGGCTATTCTCTGAACGACACCATTGTCGTATACGACCGAATACGGGAAAACCTGAAAGTGCTGAGGAGTGAGGATCTGATGACCATCATGAACAAGAGCATTAACCAGTGCCTCAGCCGTACGGTGGTCACATCACTCACGACTTTCGTGGTGGTTTTTATCCTTTATCTTTTCGGCGGAAAAGTCATCAAAGGATTTGCTTTTGCCATGCTCGTGGGCGTGATTGTGGGAACGTATTCGTCGGTCTTTGTGGCGAGTCCGATCGTGCTGGAATGGCAGATGCGTCACGGGGGAAAGCGTGAACTCAAGATGGCAAGAAAGAAAAGATGAGTCGACTGCAAAAGGGGCAGAGATGAAGTTAAGTACCAAGGAGAAGAAAGATATTGTCATTCTCACCTTAGAGGGAGAAATGGTGGGCGGACCCGACGCCACGCTCCTTACAGAGAAACTTCGAGATCTGATTCATGAAGGGAAGACACACATTATCGTCGACATGGGAAACGTCAACTACATGAACAGTTCCGGACTGGGTATTCTCATCGGCGGATTGACGACCGTGCGCAACCACGGCGGTGATCTGAAGCTTCTCTGCCTGGCCAAGAGACTCCAGGACCTTCTGCGAATCACAAAGATGGATCGGGTATTCGACATTTTCGAGGAAGAGGACGAGGCCATTGGCAGCTTTGCTTAAAGACGCCGTACCCGTACAGGCGGTTCTGGGTACGCAATGGGGTGATGAGGGGAAGGGAAAAGTCGTCGACCTGTTGGGCGAGACGGCCGATATCGTTGCTCGGTATCAGGGCGGGCCCAATGCCGGACATACCGTGGAGTTTGACGGCGAGTGCTTCATCCTCCACCACATACCCACGGGTATCCTGAGGCCGCATATCACATGCGTCATCGGGAACGGCTTGGTTATCAACCCGGATTCCTTCCAGGAAGAGATTGCCTTCCTGAAGGGCAAGGGCATCTCCGTCGTAGACAGACTCTGGATCAGCCAGAATGCACATCTCATACTGCCGTACCATCATCTTATCGAGAAGGCTACGGAAGAAGGGAAAAGCGGCGAGACATTGGGTACGACGGGTCGAGGCATCGGCCCCGCTTATGCCGATAAAGCCAGTCGTGTCGGAATCCGCGTTGGGGATCTGCTCGATCCGGATCGCCTGGCCGAAAAAGTGACCTGGAACGTCCAGATGAAAAACGGTATTTTGGAAGACGTCGGCGGCAAAGGCAGCGTGAACGTAAAGACGATTTTGGATTCCCTCCGCGATTTTGGAGAGAAGATCAAAACCTGCATCACCGATACCTCCTGGATGCTTCATCAGGAAATTCAGAAAGGGAAGCGTCTTCTCGTCGAGGGAGCCCAGGGAACGTTGCTGGATATCGATTTCGGGACGTATCCTTTTGTCACATCCTCCAACACCACTATCGGTGGGATGGCCACGGGACTGGGACTTCCCCCGCGCAAACTCGACCGCATCATCGGTGTGATAAAAGCCTACACGACACGCGTCGGAAACGGACCCCTGCCCACGGAGCTCAAGGGGGAGTTGGGTGAGAAGATACGGGAAATGGGGGGCGAATACGGAGCCACAACGGGCCGGCCACGAAGGTGCGGCTGGTTCGACGGCATGGTGGCCCGATATGCTGCCCGGCTCAATGGAATCGATGTGCTGGCCGTGACAAAACTGGATGTCCTGGACACGCTGGATGAGGTTCATGTTTGTGTCGGATACGAGCATCGCGGCAAGGCGTTGGATCATTTTCCATCCACGATGTCTGTATTGGATGAGGTCAAGCCAGTATACGACACGATGCCGGGATGGAAGACGACGATATCGGAATTTAAACAGTACGATGATCTCCCGAAACCGGCACGCGACTACCTGGAACGCATCCAGACCATCGCTGGAATCCCCATCGGGATTGTCTCTGTGGGCGCCAACAGGGACCAGACAATCTGGATGGAATAAGACGATCTTTTCAACATTTACGTATTTTTTCTGTGTTGACATTCGCACCTTTTTTTATTATCTTTAGCCCCTATATGAGGGTGTAGCTCAGTTAGGTAGAGCAACGGCCTTTTAAGCCGTGGGTCTTGGGTTCGATCCCCAACACCCTCACCATTTT
>CAZTKR010000304.1:0-4775 GCA_964614115.1 uncultured bacterium
GAGGGGGAGGGACTAGATAATATCGGCAAAAAGAACCTCTTGATTTTTTTTAAAGGTCGATTTTGTGTCCTATCGACACATCATGATTCATCATATGCCTTCCGACCGGCATCGTTATCCGCATTGATTTTTTTTAAGCACCATAAGCATTCGCTTTATTATTATCTTGATCCAATGTCTATGTTTTTGTAAATTATGGACATCATGTTGGATTGAGGACGATGGAAGTCGATTGGCAAAAGATAGAAATGATTCTGCCCCAGGTTTCTAGGCCCGGGCGGTATATCGGGAATGAACTCCATGCAGTGAAGAAAGATGAGGAATCGGTACTCGTCAGGATAGCCCTCGCTTTTCCCGATGTGTACGAGATCGGCATGTCGCATGTCGGAATGGAAATCCTCTACCATGTACTGAATAGAGTGGATTGGGTGGCCGCAGAACGCGTGTATTCACCCTGGATAGACATGGAAGAGAAGATGAGGGAGTCCGATATCCCGCTCTTCTCTCTTGAATCTCGTAAGCCCGTCAGCCTTTTTGATATTCTGGGCATCACGTTGCAGTACGAGTTGCACTATACCAATATTGTGAACCTGTTGGATCTGGCACACATTCCCATCTGGGCCAAAGACAGGGGGGAGAAGGACCCTCTGGTCGTGGCAGGCGGACCCTGTGCATTCAACCCGGAACCTCTGGCCGAGTTCCTGGATGCCGTCGTTTTAGGTGATGGGGAGGAAGTGGTCGTGGAAATCGCCGAAACCATCCGTGAGGCGAAAAGGGAACGTTGGAGCCGGAAAGTCACGCTGGAGCGATTGTCCCGGCTGGATGGAGTGTATGTGCCTTCGTTCTATCGTACGGAGTACGACTCAGATGGTGCCTTCCGTCGCATTCTTCCCACCCGTGACGAGGGGAATGGCGAAGTTCGCGCACGCATACTCGATAAGCTGACCAACGATCATTATCCCACGAAGCCATTGGTCCCCATGATCGAGGTCACGCACGACCGTTTTTCCATGGAGATCATGCGCGGCTGTACCCGGGGATGCCGTTTCTGCAACGCAGGCATGATATATCGTCCGGTTCGGGAAAGAGCGGTGGACGACCTGATAAAACATGCCCAGGCGGTTGTATCCAATACCGGGTACGATGAGATGGCACTGGTTTCTCTTTCGACGTCGGACTATCGGAATCTCTCGGATTTATTGTGCCGATTAAAAGACACATTCCAGGGTGAAGGTGTTTCCATCTCTTTTCCGTCCCTCCGGCCCGAGACGCTCACGCCCGAGATTGCCGACTATGCACAGGGTTTGAGACGCTCCGGATTGACGTTGGCACCGGAAGCAGGAAGTCAGCGGCTGAGGAATGTGATCAATAAAAACAATCGCGATGAGGATCTCTTCAACGCCTTGGACATTGCTTTTCAACGGGGCTGGAGGCAGATAAAGCTGTATTTCATGATCGGTCTACCCACGGAGACCCAGGAAGACCTTCAGGCCATGGTGGATTTGATCGGTAGGGTTGTCTCTGTGTGCAAACGATACGGCAAGAAAGAGATCCATGTTTCCATCTCCCCGTTTTGTCCCAAGCCACAGACGCCGTTCCAGTGGGTTGCCCAGGATGGTTTAGACGTCATGGAGGAAAAGATTACGTTCCTCAAAAAGAAGATTACCTGGAACGAAGTCAAACTGAGTTATCGAGACCCCCGGGTATCGCAATTGGAAGCCATTCTGGGAAGGGGCGACCGAAGGATGGCCGAGGTCATTTACCATGCATGGAAGGAGGGCGCTCGATTCGATGCGTGGTCGGATCATTTCGATTACGATCGTTGGGTGAATGCCCTTGGCCAAGAGGGATTATCCGTTGAAGCGTCTACTGGGGTACGAGATATGGACGTACCCCTACCCTGGGATCATCTCAGCAAGGGCGTGTCGAAGTCCTACTTGGTTCAGGAATGGAAACGGGCTCTGGCTCAACAGTTGAACGAGGATTGTCGAGTCGATGGATGCAAGGGTTGCGGATTGATGGATCAGCCGGTCTGCCGAAACATCATCACCTACGGTGGAAAAAATCGGGAGTCCGGTATTCAGCAGACCAAATCTTTGGCATATGGACGGAGGATTAAGCGTTACCATTCCAATGATTTTAAGAGGCGGGTTCGTGTCGGGTACTCTAAACGTGATCCCGTCAGGTATACATCGCATCTCGATTTGGTTCGCATTTTCACGCGGGCGCTGAGAAGAGCCCGCATCCCCGTGGCTTTGACTCAGGGTTATCACGCACATCTTAAAATAGCCACAGGACCTCCTCTGGCCATGGGATTCACCAGCCGCGCGGAGTATCTCGATCTGGAATTGAACGACCGCTTGCCGAGTGATCTTAAGGGTTTGATGAATCACTATCTACCAGACGGCATTCGATTGTTCCAGTCGAAGGTACTCCTGGGGAAGCTACCTTCGTTGAACGAATCCATCACGTTGGCCTCGTACGTAATAGACGCGGACTGGCCATTCGGCATCAAGGATATGAAGACACTGGTTGCCGATTTACTCATGAAAAATGCATGCCGCGTTAGAAGGATTAAAAAAGGTCAGGAGATAGAGTTGGATATCCGGCCTTTTATCACTACATTATCCCTGGATGGTAAAAGTCTTAGGCTCGTTTTACGACTAACTTCCCGGGGCACGGCGAGGGTCGAGGAGGTGGTTCGGGCGCTTTTTCCACCCTATGAAGAAGTTCCCACGGTTTTATGGGTCGAACGCACAGGATTGTATGTAGAGAATCAAGGATCGAGGATGACCCCAATGGACGTGGTATAGAAAGGAAATTATGAAAAAAGATATTATCATAAACGTTTCATCGAGTGAGACCCGTATTGCCATACTGGAAGATGGGGCTTTGGTCGAGATTTATGTCGAACAGCCCGAGAATGAACGTATGGTGGGTGATATATACAAAGGGAGAGTGAGCAACGTCGTGGATGCCATCCAGGCTGCCTTCGTGGATATCGGATTGGAACAGAACGGATTTCTTCCCTTTGCCGAGGTGGGCAAGGAATTAAGCACACTCTCGGAGACCGTACAGGAAACGGCGAAAAAGAGAAGGAGACATCCCAGGAGACGCCGTTCAGAGAAGAAGGTGAGACTGAAAACGGGGCAGGAAATATTGGTGCAGGTGACCAAGGAACCCATCGGAAACAAAGGCACGCGTTTGACCTCTGCTATTTCACTGCCCGGCCGGTTTCTTGTTCTGGTGCCTCATGAAAACACCATCGGAGTATCCAGAAAGATCGTCAATGTGAAGGAACGGCGTCGGCTTCGTATGCTGGCTAAAAGCATACGACCCGATGGTTTTGGGTTAATCATCCGCACCGTGGCGATGGATAAGGACGTACAAACCATTCGGTCTGATTTGGACAGCCTATACAAAGCCTGGAAACGCCTGGAGGAGAAAGCCAAGGCCATCCATGCTCCCGGATTGATTCATAAAGATATGGAAATGGCTTCCAGCGTGATTCGTGATCTGTTTTCACCCGATATCGATCGTTTGGTTATTGATTCGAGAAAACTCTATGGAGAGATTAAAAAATACCTGAAAGATGTTTCTCCATCACTCCTACCCAAACTTGAGCTTTATAAGAAGAAAACGCATATTTTTGATGAATTTCATGTGGAAGAGGAGCTCGAGAAAAGCTTGTCCAGGAAAATTTGGATGAAGGGAGGAGGTTATATCATCTTTGATCAGACCGAGGCCATGGTCGTGGTGGATGTCAACAGTGGCAGGTCGGTGGGAGAAAAGGATCATGAAAAGAATGCTCTGAAGACCGATTTGGAAGCGGCCCGTACGATTGGCCGTCAACTGCGACTGCGGGATATTGGCGGCATTATCGTCATCGATTTCATTGATCTTGCCAGCGGAGACGCGCGTCAGAAGGTGCTCTCTCAGCTTAGGCGGGAGCTTAAAAAAGACCGGGCAGCCTTTGACCTGCTTCCCATGAGTGATTTTGGCATCGTGCAATTAACCCGGGAACGTGTGCGTCCGAGCCTGCTTTACAGATACAGTGAACCCTGTCCACGCTGCAATGGATTGGGGAGAGTCCCTTCCAAAAGTACGATTGTCACGAAGATCGAACGTAAGATTCAGCAAATCAAGTCGAGTACAAAAGATCGAAAGTTAGTACTCCGGGTGCATCCGGACGTCGCGGAATATATGACCGAAGGAATAAAGAGTCGTGTTCGGCGCCTGATGATGAAATTTTTTGTCACCATCAAAGTCGTACCTGATACAAACTTGAAGAGCGAAAACTTCATCCTGGAATCGGCTAAAAAGGATTCAAGGCTAAAATCATCTTGACATACAGGCTTAAATTCATTATATTTTTAGGCTTTTGACAATCATTTGATGATACTGGAGGTTATTGAATCAGATGTATGCAATCGTGGAAGTGGGAGGGATGCAGTGGAAAGTTTCCAAAGCGGTTACGCTTCGCGTTCCTAAAATGGACCAAGAACCGGGTAAATCGGTAGAGCTGGACAAAGTACTTTTGGTCGTTGATAAACAGCAGGTCAGTATCGGCAGGCCATGGGTAGACAATGCCCTGGTAAAGGCAACGGTGGTGTCTCACGGTAAAGCCGATAAAGTACAGGTATTCAAGAAGAAGAGACGAAAAGGGTATAAGGTACACAAGGGTCATCGACAGGATTACACGGAATTGCGAATCGAGGGAATCAGTCTCGGTAAGGCAGAAAAGAAGAAAACGGCCGAGGCCAAGCCGGAAGTGA
>CAZTKR010000305.1:0-4770 GCA_964614115.1 uncultured bacterium
AAAATGCTAAGTCAGTATTCGGCGGTTCCGGTCATCCGAATTCCGTTTTATTAAAGATTTTATCAAAACCGTACCATACGTGATGATGATGATACCGATGAAGAAGGAATAAATGAGAATATCGGGAATAGGTATCTGATGTCCGATGAGTGCCAAACAGGACATACGAAGCACTTTTGAAATCAAAATGGTCAGTGAGTACTTTAGAATAGGATAACCGGATAAAACAACGAGTATTCGAAATGGATAGAAAGGAATGGGTAATAATCCGGCAAAGACGAGTGCCAAGAATGGTGATTTGTCAAACAGATCGACCACTCTTCGTACGAAGGCGTTTTTACGAATCTTAACCATATATTTTAAATTCGAAATCGCTTTAAGAACAGAATAGTTGATTCCTTCCACCAGTAGAGTGCTGGCTACACCTACCGATACGACCCAAATCAAGGTGTGGTATTTCGCAAAATAAATGATCACCGGATCATACGGGATGACACCGGTTATAAAATTGGAGGGAAAGGCGCAGAGGAATAAGATCCAGAGATTTTTGCTCGCACGGATGGACGCGGACCCAAACCACACTGCGAATACGGCCCCAACGAACGCCAATTGCAGAACGAACAGGATGGTCTTTGTCCTATTGGAAAAGGGTTTGTTTAGTTGTAATGATGGAGGACCCATAGGGCTTTTTTTATCTCTTTGACATTCCTGGGATACCGGCTGGAGTACAGAACCTTTCCATCTCCGGATAGAAGTAAAGCGTATATGATTCAAGGTTGCGCATTATATACCAAACGGCTGGAGGGACGGACGTGGGGAGTACACGGAACGACGGGTGGCCGTTTTTTTGACAGCAAATAGCACCGCCTTGAAACCGGATATGTGATTTCTCTTGTTTTTTCAATATCCATATCTTTTTCGACCCAGAGTCCGCATGCGGCAAAGAGCCTTCTCCAGTCATGATCATTTCTAAACCGGGTGTAGAATGAATGATATCGGAATCCTGAATACACTTTATGCAACAACGTAAGAAAACGGTCTGTCGTATTTTCAACGACATCTTCCAGGATAATGATCCTCGATTTCGTGACGCGTTTCATCTCTTCAAGAAGCTTTTTTTGAAACGGTACGTGATGAAGCACAAAACAGCAGATGGACACCGTAAAAGCCTCATCGTAGAATGGCATGGATTTCCCGTCAAAAAAAATGGGTTTTTTCAGGGCATGGTTATCCTGGACAACATCCAAGCAGACGACGTGGGCCCCCGTTCTTTGACCGATGAGTTCGGCCACAAGTCCTGTGCCGGAGCCAACATCTAGGATGACATCCGAAGGTTTGATGTATCCCTTTAAATATGAATAAGTGTTGCATGCATTTTTAATTTCATACTTGAACATGTTCGAGGCCTTCCCAAGTTTATTCCAATAAATAACAAACGGAATCCTCTTTTTCAGATAAAGAGGAATATCGCGAAAATAGACCAGGTCAATGAATAGGGAATGAGAAACCATTTTCTATTGGCAGACCATGCGGGGTATTTGGCAATCATTGATTTGAATTTGCCGGGTACATACTCTTTCACCAGTATTTTATAGAGTAGCTCCAGGAACATCCTCATGAATCCGATGGTCCCCAACAAATGAAACAAAGGGCTCTCTGTGTAATAAGAAATCACGAATCCTCCCAGGGGACCCCAGAATGAACTCTTCAAAAATTTCCGTAAATAGAAACCTTCCATCAGACCATCCTTATAAGCACCGCCTGAAGCGTCGGCCAGTCCGATGAGCAGTCCTACGATGATGCCCTTCTGTTGTAAGGTCAAGACATCGGGCAGGTGTCTTGAGATCAAATAGACACTCAGAACGACCGTGGGTGTCACGAATCCCAATAGGATTCTCAATCCTCTGTTGTGCACCACTTTTCGGAAGAAATGAATCTGTGTGGGTATCCTGAACTGTTCCTGGGGTTCGACCCTCACATTCAGTTTCCAGAATTCTGTGATGATACGGGAAAGTGTGAACGTGGATAGATAGATAATCAGGCAGCTCTCCATTTCTCGGATGTCCAACAGGACGAAGACAAGCCCGATGCATGAAGCGATGGCCATTTCTCTTATAAATCTTTTTAAAAGAAACGATTCGTGGGGTGTATCTTTGTATGCGCCGAAGCATGCTGCATGGAGGCCGGCTGCAAGACTGCAAAAAAGTGTAGCGATACAATTCATACGATCCTTCCTATCTGTTTTGCATCTGGTAAAATATTGTGATTTCCTGGCATCGTCTATCGGTTACGATCTTTAACAGTGCGAATGATTCTACGAGCACAACATCTCCTTTGACTTATATGTCATCGTGTCCTGTTACTTCCGACTTACACATTTCGTTAATTCTCGAAATCTTACACGAATCTTAGATTTTACTTGATTTTTTGGTTGTAATTTATTTTATTTAATTGTAAATATTTAATGAAGTAACACCATGATATACCTGATATTCCACCTATTACGTGTCCATTTGTCACGACTCTATTGATTCTTCAAATCCGGTCTCGTCAGAGGCGATGGTGCTCTGCGTATCATTCTGAGGAGTATTGATTGAGCTAAGACCGTTTGGAAGATTCGGACGAACTTTCGATTAAGGATTTCATGAAGAATCGGATAGAGGGAGAGGATCTTATTCGTGAAGCCAGGTCTGGCAATGAAACCGCGGAAAAGCTGTTTTATACGAATCTGATTGTAAGATTTCTCCCCATCGTAAAATGTGAAATAGGAAGGTGTCCTCCTTTACAAAAAGAGATAGGATGCACGGAAGGAATGAGTCGTGAAATTTGTCAGAAGGCTGTAGAAGAAATTAAAACGCTTTGTCCAATAGGTAATGAACAGTGGTCGCTCATGCGCGCCGTTCATATTTTGCGTAATATCACGGACGATTTTATCATGAACATGTTGGTGAACCTCGCACGAAACGGAAATGCGGAGGCGGAAAACCTGCTCTTTACAATCATTCGCAGAAAACTGATACAATGGATCGAGAGTAAAAGCTGGAAAGCACCCACACGATGAATCCACCTGCCCATGAAGATATGGTGCAGAAGGCACTGACGATTATATACGAGAAGTATAAAACGGCCGAATTACCCAGAGGAATCATGCCCTGGGCCTACCGCATTCTGGAAAACGTCATGATGAACGAATATCAAAAGGTACGGCGGCGACAAAATCTATTGAAAGAGAAATCGGACATGTTGAATGAGATATACGGCAACAGGCAAACGGCGGACGATACGTTTGAATACCAGGAACTGATTCATGAAATACAGTGTGCTTTGAATCGATTGAGCCATAGAGAAAAAGAGATATTCGAGCTAAAGTTGCGAGGATATTCAGGCGTAGAAATTCAGGAGCAGCTGGGTCTGAAGCAGAATATAATGCATATCAGGGTATTTCGGGGAAGTAAAAAGCTAGAGACGATCTTGACAAAAAGAGGCGTATTATGAGTTGTACGAATCCTGATATGGAACGTCTGATCCATCTGTACATGTATGGTTTTTTGACGGATGACCAGAAGATCGAGGTGGAAGCCCATCTGCTGGAGTGCGAAGAGTGCCTGACGGAACTGTATCGGATGAGCCCCACGTTAGAGCTGCTGAAAGACAGGCCGGAACTTTTTCTGGACGCCCTCAAACCACGCAAGACACTCCTCGCAAGGATAAGAAGTCGGATAGAGCAATCCATCCGGGCTATCATAAAGATGATGATACCCGTCCTATCATTCATACTGGTCTGGTGGAAACGCCCTATCATTAAAATGATGGTTCCTGTAGCGGTCAGTGCATGCGTGCTTCTATTTTTATTGTTACCATCTCCAGAACAGCTTGTGGATCTGGCCATCCTGGAAAAGTCACCGTACGAAGCACTCCAATTTCGAAGTCCGGAACAGTTGTCGCCTATCCTGCAAAATTTCAAGTCTGCTTTGGAATGCTATGAAAAAGATGATTTTGAGGAAGCCATTCCCAAATTTAGAGCTTTCCTGTCGGATGAGCCCGGGAATCCCTATGGGCATTTTTATCTGGGGGTGAGTCTGTCTTTGACCAACCGGATGGATAGCTCGGTAAAACATCTGGAAGTTGCGGCACGATTGAGCAAGATGGAGGGCGACGTTGCCCTGCTGGAAAAAAGTTACTGGCACCTGGGGAATGTATATCTGAAGAAAAACGATGAAAAAAAGGCCATGAACACATTCCAAGCCCTACTGGAACTGAAAGGATCGTTGGAAAAAAAAGCCCAAAGTCAGGTCGACAGGATCATCAAATTTAAGAATCAAAAGTCAAGGGATGAACCGTGAATCGTGCAATGATCATCGTTCTTTTATTGTTCTCCGTACTTCCCAAATCCATCCAGGCTCAGGAATCTACCAGGACATTTCTTCATGACCAGGAGCGACGCATCCCAATCCAGCCTGATCGTACGGAATTGGCTCACATTCCGAAGACGGTCGTCTCAGATACATGCCACGATTTTGGAGACGTCCCGATAAACGATCCGCTCCAGTGGGAATTCACCCTCGACAATACCGCATCGAACACAGGGATTATCTATAATATCCATAATCAGAGTCCGGTTTTTTTCGTCCACCAAACCACGGACATCGTACCTGAACATGCCACATTGGGCATCACGGTGACCTTCAACCCAAGAGAAGTCCGATTCTATGTTGACACATTACGTATCCATTCCAGCGATCCCGAGGCGCCCGTCCTCGAAGTGATTCT
>CAZTKR010000306.1:0-4753 GCA_964614115.1 uncultured bacterium
AGTTTCCGTGTGACAGCTTCGAACTACCTTAAAATCGAGGGGACCATTACCTATTACGCCAATGACATGCCCGTACCCGATGTCCAGATGAAATGGGTTGAGCAGGGGTCTTTTGTGGGTGCTACAAACAGTGCAGGAACCTACTTGATCGATGATTTTGAGTTTGGGAACCGAGTGACTCTCCAACCCTGGAAGGATCCCCCGGCTGCGGCTTCGGCATCACCCATCCTGTCGTACGATGCCGCGTTAACGGCAAGACACGCGATCGGTCTCGAGTCTCTCTCTCCAGAAAAGCAAGTCGCTGCCGATGTAGACAGAGATCAAGCGATTACCATGAACGATGCGGCTCATATAGCCCGGTACGCCGTGGGCATTATGGCGCCGACATATACGCACGTCGGGGAATGGACGTTCGAGCCCCATCAGCTCTATTACGACTATCTGTCCTGCGATCAGACGGGGCAAAATATGACCGCTACGATGATGGGTGATCTGCACGGTGGATGGACGCCCTCGGCTGCCCCTAAACCATACATCACGGGGAAATGGACACTCTCCCTGGATAAGGAACGTGATGGCCCTTCCGGCGTGTCCGTCCACGTGAGCGTCGGAAGGGGAGACGTGCTCTCTGCCGATTGTGTATGCAGGTACGATCCCGGGATACTCGAATTATCGGCCATCGATCAAACAGAACGAACCCAGTCGTTTCAACTCCATTGCCATGAGGGGGAAAGAGGAACGGTTCGTGTCGGCTTGTTTAACCCATCCCCCTCATCGAGTGAAGATGCGATCATGACGCTTCGTTTTCGCATAAAAAATAGAACAGGTCCGGCTTTTCTGCAGGTTCAGGATGTGTATGTAAACGATGATTTTCTCGGGAACACAACGTTGAATCTGGCCGAGACAAGCGAACGGGTACAGGCCGAGGTAGCAAGTCCGGTTCAGTGTTATCCCAATCCTTTCAACGATCAGACGGTGATTCGTTTCCAGGTTCCCGAAACATCCGGAGTGCGCCTCCGCATCTACGACAACCTTGGCAGGGAGGTCATTTCTCTGATTGAGGAGGAAAAATCACAGGGCATACACCAAATCGCGTGGAACGGTCGAGACGAGGAGGGGAGGATCGTTCCCAGCGGTGTGTATTTTTATCGTCTCTCGACGAGTAGAGGTGAACATACGAGGAAAATGATAAAGGCACGTTAGTGAGTGAGTACGTCTATGACAGTTGGTCGATAACGAAGAAAATCGGGGGAGTGATTATTTGGGTTGTCTTAGGATTCCATGAAGGACTGATGGGTCAGGGATGGAATGATGCAGAAGAGCTGGCCCGTCAGGTGGTGAATCCGACGATAGACGTGAATTCACGATTGACCATGATGGACGAGATGATGTCTCTTCTGTACGATATCGATGCGGGTCCGTCGATTGTCTATGTCGATGCCCGAGCCACGGGTATGATGAACGGTTCTACCTGGGAAGATGGATTTCATTCGATTCAGGCAGGCATCAATGCCCTGACAGGCAAGGGTGGATGGGTCTGGGTGGCGGAAGGGAGTTATCGGGAGAAAATCGTTCTAAAGGAAGGCGTGCTCCTGATGGGTGGTTTTCGAGGGTATGAGGAAGACCCGGGCGATCGATACGTATCCGGACACAGGACGACCCTCGTCGGAGACGGGATCAATCCCGTTGTGTTCATGGAGCATCGTACTCTGATTGATGGATTCTTGATTACCAACGGTGGTGGTGGATCGGCAGACGGTGGCGCCGGAATTTTCACGGGTGATTGGCTGGCCATCATTCAAGATAACATTATTCGGGATAATCACGCGGGATGGTCGGGCGGGGGGATTTTTGTGAACGGGGGCAATGCTCCGGGAAGTCCTGGCGATGAGGAGAACTACTCGCCCATCATTCTCGGGAACCTGATAACCAGGAATTCGTCCAGTTGCGGGGACGGTGTCTGCACGAGGCATTCCACGACCATGATGGCGCACAATACTATCGTCAACCATTCATCCCGGGGAATCGAAGTCGTCGGTGACCTGGGTGATGTACCGACCATCGTCAATTGCATACTCTGGAAGAATGGAGATGATCTTTATAATCATGTGGATTGGACGGGGTCAGCCATTTTTCAGTACAACTGCATCGAAGATTGGGATGCCGGGGAAGGTGTGATCTACAACAATCCCCTGTTTGCAGACACGACGCGCGGCGATTTTACACTCCTCCCTGAGTCACCCTGCATCGATGCCGGACTGGACGGAGGTCTGAAAGATCCCGACGGCAGCAGAGCAGACATGGGCGCCTATCCCTATTATCACCACAGTCTTGATGATGGTGTGGACGTGACCCTGGATACGCGGCCTGTGTCTGGCATGGACGTCATGCTGGACGGGAAACCCTACGTGACGCCCGTGATGCCACGGTTGCTGCCCGGTTCGGAGCATACCCTCAGGGCACCCCTGTATCAGATGGGAAATCCGGGATCCCGTTACCGATTCCATGAATGGAGTGAAGGAGGAGACCGAGTCAAGACCGTGACTGTACCGCCGTTTCCGACGGTTCATACGGCCGTGTATCGTCACCAGTATCTTTTAGACATCGATACCGGAGGAAAGGGAGGGAACCCGGAAGGACAGGGATGGTACTTTCTCGGCACACGCGTGGTCATTTCCGTGGATAGCTTGGTCGTCTATTCGCCGGGCAAGAGCAGGTATATTTTTGAGAGTTGGTCGGGATTGGGAGCCGGTTCCTACAGCGGTGATTTACGGCAGGCCGTCGTTGCTGTGTACGAACCCATCATCGAGAGGGTGGACTGGAGACTGGAATACAAGCTCGATGTTGAAAACGACTACGACCGGAGTGACGATGCGGGATGGTACACATCCGGAGCGGACGTCACGATTTTTGTCAATCCTATTATAGAAGTCGAGGACGATGTACGGTACACATTTCGTTCCTGGATGGGTACGGGTGCAGGCTCGTATACGGGTCCGAATAATCCGGCTCATGTTCGTTTGGACGGGCCCATCACGGAGTGGGCCACGTGGGGAACCCAGTACGGATTGACGGTGTCCGTCCTTCCTTTGGATATCCCCGATGTGACGGTTCACGTGACGCCCGATGCATACTGGCACGATTCGGGAACAGAGGTCCAGTTGGAAGCCATCATCATCGACAGCCAATATACGTTTCTTGGTTGGGGTGGCGATGTGACGGGAACGGTCAATCCCATATCGTTGAAAATAGATCGGCCGACGTATGTCTTTGCCAATTTTATCGGTAGCAACAGCCCGCCCCAGATCCTGACTCTGCCAGACACCACGGTGATGGAGGATGGTGTGTTGGCATTGTCGTTCGACTGGCTGCGGGCGTACGTCTCGGATCCAGACGATTCCCAGGACGATTTAGTATGGCAGTTTATTGCGGAAGACAACCTGGGCATTCAAATCGATTCGACGGATCGGGAAGTCCGGATTATTCCTGATTTAGACTGGAATGGCATCGGTACCATCACGGTTCGTGTGAGCGATCCTGGAGGACTCTCTGATACGGATACCCTTACGGTAACCGTCTCTCCGGTGAACGATCCACCGGGGTCTTTCGAACTGCTCTCGCCTGCCCACGGAAGCTCCATACAGAGCAGCGGCGACATTCTTTTTACCTGGAAGGGCTCGAAGAACGTCGATTCGGGCGACACCATCGCATACCGTCTTCATATCGGCCCAGAGCCCTCGCTTTCGGGTCCGAATACCGTGGTGATTTCCGGTATTACGGATACAACGCGATTATTGGACGTGCCATCGGATGGGTCCTACTGGTGGGGTGTGGTAGCCGAAGACAATGCGGGTGAAGAGACCTGGTGCAATCAAGTGTTCAGTTTTTTCATCAACACCGGTGTGGAAGGAATGTATACAGGTCTTCCAACCGACTACCGGCTTTCTCAAAATAGTCCAAACCCTTTCAACCCGACGACGACGATACACTACAGGCTGCCGCGTTGGGACCGTGTCGTACTCCAGGTTATGGATGTCCAGGGACGTCTCGTCAGGACCATGGTGGATGATTATGTTCCGGCAGGCCATCATACGGCCGTCTGGGATGGCAGAGATGATGGAGGACAAATCCTTCCCTCCGGACTGTACATCTACCGAATTCAGTTTCATGATCGCAGCTACGCGCGGAAATTTCTTCTGATGAAATAGTACTGGCTTCACCAAGGAGATTTTTTGTATGAATCGAAAGTGTTTGATTCTGATAGGTGTGGTTTTAGGGGGTATGCTCGGTTGTCCTGAATGGCTGAGTTCTCAGAACATCATCTTTACCATACCCAACGTGAATGGCACGCGGGGAACCACGGTGGATGTACCGGTACAGGTACAGGGAATCGGCGTTGCAGATTCTGTGGTTTCGTATCAATTAACGCTCTCGTTTGACTCATCGGTTATTCAAGCCGTGGGAGCCAATAGACAGGGGACGATGACTGAATTTTGGGGGGCTCCTTATGTGGCGCCCAAGACGGATACCGTTCGCGTGGGAGGGTTTACCACGAATCGACCCGGTAAACGACTCGTGGCAGACGCCGGCATACTCATCAAAATACGATTTTTAGTCGTCGGCAATCCAGGAAGCAGTTCACCCATTCGCATCGTAGACAAAAAGCTGTACAACCTTCAGGGTGAGATGAACGTCAACAGCACCAATAACGGCACCCTCACCGTTCTGAACAATCAAAACACGACGAATATCC
>CAZTKR010000307.1:0-4704 GCA_964614115.1 uncultured bacterium
GTGCAAAATAAGTTCCCCGCGTTAGTTGAAGGTATAGAAACATCTCGAATCACAGAGGGTCAGGGAAATTTTTTTATAGTATAATAGATTATGATAAACAAAACAAGTAAAAATTTGAATTTTCATTTGTGAAGTGCATTTTATACACAAAAGGAGAAGGGATATTGAGCAGCACGCCTTTGTTGAAGACGTCTTATCGGCACTTCCCAACTTATAGGTGCTGTCTGTTGCATGTTTTTTCAAACGAACGGAAGAGAATCCGGTTCAGATAAAAAAATATGTTTAGGTACGAAAACAGAACGCAACCGCTCATCAGATCCGTGTTTCCAGCACATGCGCTGAACGGCAGCTTCTTTTAATGGGACGCCTGCTACAGTCCCATCTGTAGTCGTATGGTTTTGTCCAGGGATGCGGCCAGCCACTTTTTGGCAGCGGTTGCTTTGCCCAAAGATCGGAGCAGCTCTTGATCCAAATCCTCATCCGGCTTCCGGTCTCCGTAATAGGCTTGAAGCGCATGACAGACTGCCTTCATCCGATGACGGATGGGAGAAAGCTTGATGTTGCGTGCGCAGGCCGTGTAAGGCGTTTCGGGATTCGCGTTACCGCCGATGGCGCCCAGGATGGTTTCCAGATTCTGATGGAAGTTCCAATGGCATGGCATCAACAGGTCGATGGCGATGGCCAGGGACAGGTCGGCCGGTTTGCCATCCTGGGTATCGTGCAATAGGGTTTCTGCAGTTTGCTGCCAGAAGTCGGCGTGTTCCCGGTACTCTTCGGGGCATTCGGCACGGCGTGCGGATTTGTAATCACTGCCGCATTCCAGGATGGGTACGTATCCTGTTATCAGCGCATCCTCCCCGTGCCAGGGCCAGCCGATGAAGGAGCGGATTCGTTCGATGGCTCTCTGGACTTGCCATTCCTTCAGAGGTGATCGCTGGCCAAGACGGATCAGCACTTGCTTGGCGGGCTTGGTACCGATGGTAAGATCGATGGAGGCAATCCGGCATCCTGCGCACCAGAGGGCCAGCGCTCTGCATGCATTCTGCCAGTGGTTTTCCGCAGGGTGGAGCTGTCCGGGAGAGCGCGTTCCCAGGCCTTTGGTGGTTTCTCCCTGCCAGATGGCTTCTATGATATTCTCGATCCATCGCTCCGCCTTGTGATGGCACATTTCAAGAGTGGCTATCAGTTTTCTCGTGCGGGATACGGCAGGGTCTAAAGGAGAGATTTTGTCTTCCATCCTGTCGATGTCCAGCATCTCGGCATCGGCTTCTACGCCGCAGTTGCGCCACCACGGCCTGCAGCCGTTTCCCTCTTTGTTTGCTTGTTGTGTCATTTGATTACCTTACGATTCTTGTCCTGTTTATCAGTCGCTTTACCTTGTCGAGATCACACGCTTGGCACCCGTGATGAGTGAATCAACAACCTTATCTGCATGACCAATAACAATACAGAATACAACTCATGTTTCTCTCTGAATCCCCGCGTAACAGATCATCGGATGACTCATAGAATCCCATGTTTACGCATAACGGATTCCGTTGGATCAGCATTTCAATTTTACAAAAACAGTGGGAAATCAGCTTCCTATTGCGCTGGCGGTCGGATCTCACAGAATGACAGCCACGTTCTAATGGCATGCAACGGGCAGAAAGATCATCTATCGGCCGTTGCCGAACGTTTAAAAAATAGTAATCATTCGGCAAACAATATGCAACAGAAAAATAGATACGGTTCGATTTTATCCGTCGGAATTTTAACTTGATCTTTCCTTAAAAAAACCATACTTTTATATCAAGAATGGAAAACGATAAAATAAGTGCGTTCATCAGACATTCCATCGGACATTTCGACCGTATGGAGAAGCTGGCAGGGGACGCCTCGACACGGGAGTACTTCAGGGTATTCCATGATTCCGGGACCGAGGTTCTATGCAGGGACTCTCTCTTTCTGAATGTATCGCCCCAGGATTATCCCTTCTACATCATGGAAAAGCGTCTGGCAGAGAGAGGGATTCCCGTGCCTGCCATCCATTTTACCGATGAGGAGAACGGCCTGCTTCTTCTGGAAGACGGCGGTGACATCCATCTGCAATCCACGTATCACACGATGAACTGCCATGATGCCCTTTCGTTTTTTCAGCGACTGATCGATATCATGGTGCAGATTCAATCCACAGAGAGCGACGGCAGCGAGGTGCCTTTCGGACTCAGCTTTGATGTGGAAAAGCTGATGTTCGAGTTCGATTTTTTTATCGATCACACCCTGTTGAATTACTTCAAATCCAAAATAAGTCAGAACGACCTGAAGAGGTTGAGGAACGCTTTCTTAAAGATTTCCGAGATTCTCCATCGTCCCGAGTTGTTCGTGCTCAACCATCGGGATTATCACAGCCGGAACGTCCTGGTTAAAGCGTCCGAGCCGTTCATCCTGGATTTTCAGGATGCGCGAATGGGATTGCCCCAGTACGATGCGGTGTCCCTCCTCAGGGACTCCTATCTCGTGCTGGAAAACGACATCGTCCAAAGCCTGAAGGATTATCATCATGCACGGCTGAAGGAGGCGGAGTATGATAAGATGTCCCGCGACGAGTACGATTTTTTCTTCGACATCATGGCGTTCCAGAGGAATGTGAAGGCCCTGGGCACGTTCGGGTATCAGATTACGCAACGTGATAACCGGGTATACGAACCGTACATAGCACCCACACGGAACTACTTGCCCGATTATATCGAGCGAAGGCCCGAACTGCGAGCAGCCGGAGCGATTTTAGAGAGGGCCATGGAGGCAGCGTCGTGAAGGGATTCATCCTGGCAGCCGGGTTTGGCGAACGGCTGAGGCCCATCACCGAGTCGATGCCCAAATCCCTGGTGCCGGTGCTCAACCTGCCATCCATTGTCTACGCAATCTTCCTCCTGAAAGAGGCCGGCATCACGCACATCGTCTGCAATCTTCATTACAAGGACAGGCAGATCATCGATTTCTTCGAGGCGCACGATTTCTTCGGCATGAGCGTTCATTTCTCCGTGGAAGAGGAAATTCTGGGGACGGGAGGCGGTTTGAAAAAATGCGAACCGCTCTTGGGTGACGAGGCGTTCGTCCTGATAAACAGCGACATTCTCCTGGATATCCATCTGGACGATGTGCTGGAGCATCACCGGCGCTCCTCACACCAGGCTACCCTGGTGCTCTATCAGACAGAACAGGCGGAACGGATCGGGCCGGTGCGTGTTCAGGGCGACCGGGTGGTGGGCTTCCATAACAGGGGTGATTCGGTCGAGGATGCATCTCTGATATATACTGGTATTGCCGTTCTCTCCCCGGGGATATTCCCGTATCTCGAGAGCGATTTTTCCAGCGTGGTCGATACCGGGTACGAGGGATTAATCCGTCGTCACTCGGTGGGATATACCCGCCATCGGGGATTCTGGCTGGACATCGGAACGCTGAGGACCTTTTGGCAGGCCAATGTACGGCACATGGATCAGGTTGAAAGTCTCGGAGATAGACTTCAGAAAGCTCTGACTATGCGTCCCCATGCGCTCTCTCCCCAGGCGAAGGTCGATTCGACGAGCATGGTCGATTATTCCGTCGTGGGTGGAGGGGCGAGGGTAGGGGCCAGGGCCGTGGTCGAAGGCACGGTCGTGCTTCCGGGTTCGACGGTCCAGGAGGAGGCGGTTATCCGGAATGCCATCGTGCATCCCAAGGGCATCATCGACATTTCGGAAGAATGACGTCCAGATTAAGACGTCGTATTCCGAGTGATCTGAAAGACAACATAAAAATACATCAAATCGGTTTCTATCAAATAAAGAGGATGGTAGCGTATGGTTAGTACCGGTCTCGATGTTTTTCTCAGGAATGCAGAAAAGTACAAATCCCGCAGGATTGGGCTGATCGCTAACCAGACGTCCGTGACGCGTGATTTTCAGTACAGTTGGGATGCCCTCCCAGCGCACGGCCTCCGGGTTCAGCGACTCTTTTCCCCGGAGCACGGTCTTTTTTCCACAGAGCAGGATCAGGTCTCTGTGGCCGAGCAACAGGGCACGCCCATGGATACCATCAGCCTATACGGCGATTCCTACGACTCCCTGATTCCCGATGAAAGATGTCTGGAGGACATCGATCTGATACTCTTCGACATTCAGGACGTGGGGTCGCGGTATTATACCTACGTGAACACGATGGCTCTTTTCATGAAGGCCCTGGATAAAAAGGGCATCCAGATGCTCATACTGGATCGTCCGAATCCCTTGGGAGGGAATGTGGTCGAGGGGCCCCTGCTGGATGAAGACTATCGGTCTTTCGTGGGCGTTTTTCCGGTTCCCGTGCGTCACGGTATGACGCCCGGCGAGCTGGCCCTGTATTATCGGGATCGGGAGGCCGTCGATATCGATCTATCCGTCGTCAAAATGGACGGATGGCACCGACGCATGTTCTACGGAGAGACGGGACGGGACTGGGTGCCACCGTCGCCCAACATGCCCACTCCCACCACAGCCCTGGTCTACCCCGGCATGTGCCTGTTGGAAGGACTGAACATCTCCGAGGGACGGGGCACGACAACGCCTTTTCAGGTGTTCGGGGCACCGTTTATCGATCCCGATGCCCTGATCGCACACATCCAGACGATGGATGTTCATGGCGTCACCTTCAGGCCCATATACTTCCGGCCGACCTTCCACAAGTACAGGGATGAAGCCGTGG
>CAZTKR010000308.1:0-4685 GCA_964614115.1 uncultured bacterium
AAAAGACGTGAAGGCCATCGACAAGATCACCCAGATGACCCAACTTGAAATTTCACCGGCCCTTTCCTCAAAAACGGCCGTCGAATCGGCCATTGCTCGGTATTATGGAGAAGATCAGGAACTATCCGCGGACATTTCCTTTTCCAACGAACAAATACAGGATATTCTGGAAGTCATCGAAGCCGAGGGTGAAGAGGACGAAAGTGAGAAAACGACTCAGGACCTGGAGAGGCTGGCCGAGGAAGCGCCCGTTGTCAAGATGGCCAACATGGTTCTAACCCAGGCCATCGTGGAAGGGGCTTCCGATGTTCATTTGAATCCGGAAGAACAACAGCTACGTGTTCGGTTCCGGGTAGACGGCGTTCTGAGGGATAGCTTTCATCTTCCCAAGAACCTTCAGGAAGCCATTACCTCCCGGATTAAGATTCTCTCCAGCCTCGATATAGCCGAGCACCGTATTCCCCAGGATGGTCAAATGCGTCTTCGCCTGAAGGATGGTCGAGAGATCGACATCCGTGTTTCTACTCTGCCTTCGGCCTTTGGCGAGAATGTAGTGCTCCGGATACTGGATAAAAATGCAGCCCTGCTGAAGCTCGAAAATCTGGGTTTCGAAGACGATGTCTTCGAAACAACGGTAAAGCTTTTGAGTAATGCCTACGGCATCATGCTTGTCACCGGGCCCACGGGAAGCGGGAAAACGACGACTCTGTACGCTGCCCTGAACCGGCTTTCATCCGTCGAAAAAAATGTCATCACACTGGAGGATCCCATTGAATACCGCCTTCCCTTGATCCGTCAATCGCAGGTGAATTACAAGGCGGGCATGACGTTTGCCAAGGGTCTGCGGGCCATACTCAGACAGGACCCCGACATCGTGATGTTGGGTGAGATCCGGGATTCCGAGACAGCCAATATCGCGGTTCAAGCTGCATTAACGGGACATCTGGTACTCTCGACCCTACATACCAACGATGCCGCAGGAGCCATCACACGTCTGGAGGAAATGGAGATTGAACCGTTTTTAATCTCGACGGCTGTTTTGGGTGTACAGGCACAGAGGCTGGTTCGGAAAATTTGTTCCGAATGCAAGGTCGAGGATCACCCCAACTTCGAGGTTCCCAAGGATTTGTTGGACAGTTTTGGTCTCGATCAGGATGCGAGTTCGATGAAATTCTACAGGGGCAAAGGCTGCAACATGTGTCGGGGAACGGGATATCGGGGACGATGCTCCATCATGGAAGTACTACCTATGACCGATCGCATACGTGAGTTGATTTTGAAGTCGGCCTCTTCCGAAGAAATAAAAAAAGCGGCCATAGCCGAAGGGATGCGAACGTTGACCCAAGACGGATGGATAAAGGTCTTCAAGGGTATAACGACATTCGAAGAAGTCATGCGAGTGACGAATATCTGATCGTCTGTGATAGGATAGGGATTTTATGCCATCATTCGAATACAAAGCGGTGACACCCTCGGGACAGATCGTGACCGAGGTCTTCGATGCGCCCAATCAGCAAACGGTGTCCAAAGAAATCTACCGTAAGGGATACCGGCCGATTTTTATAAAAGCGAAGAAGGGAGCCAAAACAAAGGCAAAGGATACGGGCAGCAGCAGTTCGCCCTTCGAGAAAAAAATCAAAATCGACGAAATCGTTCTTTTTACCAAAGAACTGGTAACACTGCTGAGGGCGGGTGTTCCGATGTTGACCGCGTTAGAGGCCTTGAGTTCTCAGAGCAGTAAGCAGATGGGTGCTATACTCAACAAGATATATGTGGATGTGATGTCTGGGAAAAGTTTATCCCAGGCATTGGACCAGCATCCCAAAGTGTTCTCCAAGCTTTTCGTGAACTCGGTGTATGCCGGGGAGATGAGCGGTGCCCTGGACGATGTGCTGGACCGGATGGCGACGGTGCTGAAACACGACGCAGAGACCCGGAAGAAAGTAAAATCGGCCATGAAGTATCCCGGCTTTGTCGTCGTCGTGATGATCGGTGCATTTCTGATTATCATGACGATGGTGGTCCCGAAATTTGCGTTGATTTTTACAGGCCTGAATGTACAGCTTCCGCTTCCCACGCGCATTTTAATCAGTTTAAGCGCGTTTGTCCAGAAGTATATTCTGGTCATTCTGGGTGTTATTGGTGGGGGATTTCTTGGTTTTAAATTTTTTGTGAAGTCGAATAAGGGACGATGGTGGTGGGACAGCCTCAAGATGAAGATCCCAGTCATCGGGAATTTGATAACAAAGAGTGCTATGGCCCGGTTCACGACGATGTTCGAGACACTGAACCGTAGCGGTCTTCCGATTCTTCAGACACTGAACACAGTGGCATCCGCTGTGGGAAACGTGGTCATAGAGAAGACGATTCGAGATGTATCGGCAGGTGTGGAGAAAGGGCAGGGAATCGCAGGTGCGATGAAAAAGTATGAAATATTTCCACCCATGGTTGTCCGTATGGTTTCCATCGGTGAGCAGTCGGGTTCTTTGGACGATATGCTGTCTAGTGTGGCCAATCACTTTGACGTGGAAGTCGAATATGCCATCCAGGGACTGACGTCGATGATCGAACCCATCCTCACCCTGATTCTGGGCGGGGCCGTGGTCATCATGGCATTCGGAATTTTCCTACCCATGTGGGATCTGGTGGGTGCCGTACAGTGAGCAATCGTCAACCGTGAAAGGTCAAGGTATTTGTAATAACAGATGAAGATAAGATCATAAAATGAGAGGAGGTGATTCTATAGGAGGGGCATGTTTATAGAGGAGGTGTGAGAATTCACACAAGAGTTGGAAGTCGTGAACTCGTCATTAAAAAAAGGAGAAGCATCATGTCTGAAAAAGGTTTTACGCTTGTTGAACTGATCGTGGTGATCGTGATCATCGGAATCCTGGCTGCCGTGGCCGTTCCTAAGTTTCTGGACTTGAGCCAGAACGCTCAGGCTGCGGCCTGTCTGCAGAATCAGGCCTCTCTGGAGACGGCCTGTTCGATGTACTACGCCAATGCGGCCATCAACACGGGTACGGCCGCCTATCCTAGCGCTTTGGGTGATTTAACGGGAACGTATGTCGATGCGGTACCCAACTGTCCGACCAGTGGTACGGCTTATACGCTGGATACTGCAACGGGTAAGGTGACCTGTGGAACGCATCCCAAGGCGGGTGGCGTTGGCAGTTCATGATGATCCATAGGTTAGAAACACGTTAACGGGCTAAAAAGAGGGGAGGAAGGTGTGATGTGCCTTCCTCCCCGTAACCCTATTGAGTGCAGGAGGGAGAGAGGCAGGGATTCGTTAAGGAATGTGTTTTGGAGATACCGTGAAAGTTCTCCGTAAAACGTCATCGATCTTCTCGTACCTGGTCAATCGGCGGGGGTTTACCCTCATCGAGCTGATCGTCGTGATTGTCATCATGGCTATCCTGACGGGTGCCATCAGTATCACCGTCAGCGATATCAACGAGAACACACGACTGTCCAACGCGGCAACCCGGGCCCTGGCCGATGTCCGGTATGCCTGTGAACTGGCCATGAACAACAGGCGGGAAGTGAATGTCCTGGTGAATGTCGGGTCCGACAAGTATGAAGTCAAGTGGCATGACGACGGTTCGTACGTACCGTCGGGCGTCGATGGGGAAGACCTGATCGTTCAGTTCGGTGGAGGTGAATACTTGGACATTGAGATAACGTCATCGGGGTTGGGAGGACGGCTGTCGTTCACCGATACTGGAGAGCCGCTGATCAATGGAAGCCGTTTTTCTGATGAGAAATCTGTGCTTTGCTTAAACGATAAGGTACATGTCGTTGTTTATCCATCGGGTTATATAAAACTGGTAAAAGACGTTGGAGGCGGAGGATGCGGATGCTGAGGAAACGTAAATGGCTTAGACGCCTGCTTCTGGATGAAAAGGGTATCTCCATGATGGAGGTCGTTCTTATTATAGTAATTATCGGGATAGCGATTGTACCTCTGTCTCAGCTATCAATCATCAATCAGAAAATGGGCGGTCAATTTGGCATCACGATGAAGGCTATTTTCTATGCCGAAGAAGTGATGGAACAAATCATTGCCGACTACATGGCCGAAGCTGGCGGGAGGGGATATCAGTGGGTTATTTCGAATTGGCCGGGCACGACTCCCAATCCTCCTTCGGGTCTTCAAGGATACGTGTACATTTCCGCGCAGGATACGCTAAACGGTGTACCCTATGTCAACGTACAGGTTGCAATTGAGGGTACCGATATTGCGGATGTCACGTTGGAAACGATGTTGGTTGAACGTTTGTAAGTAATGCGTATGAAAAAATGGAATAGCAAAATAACTCGCTTTCTACGAGAAAAAGGATTCACGCTCGTGGAAATGGCCATCGTACTTGTAGTGACGGGAATCCTGATTTCGGCGTCGGCTCCTTTTTTCAGGATGAATGTCGACTCGTACATACAGGTCCGGAATGGAAAGGATGTACTTCAATCGGCCAGGATCGCTTTTAACCGGATGATGGCTGAAATGCATCGGATTGAAAATTCACTCAATATAACGAGGGGTAGCTCATCCAGTATCAGATTTTGGCTCGGTTTGCAATATGTCAAATATGAACTGGATGATAATTATCTTCTGCGGGATGGTGAACGGTTCATCGATCAAGTTCAGGGATTTACTATTTCTTATTACAGAGATGATGGGACAC
>CAZTKR010000309.1:0-4665 GCA_964614115.1 uncultured bacterium
AGATGGAACCCCAACAGAAACCTTATCTCGATCAGCGATGAGATCGACCGTTTTTTCAACGACTTCGGACTGAATTTACGTGAGTCGGATACGGTTTGGCGTCCCAGCGTGGACCTGTCGGAAACAGAGAATACCTATGAGGTGAAGGCCGAAATGCCTGGAATGAAGAAGGAAGATATAAAGGTGGAAGTGAAAGAAAATGTGCTGACCCTGACCGGAGAGAAAAAGCATGAGACCAAAGATGACAAGAAGAATTTTCACCGGTTAGAGAGAGTCTATGGTAGATTCCAGCGCTCCTTCCGGCTGCCCAAAGAAGTCAAGAGCGGGGAGATTAAAGCCAAGTACCGAAACGGTGTGCTGACGATTGAAATTCCGAAGGCCGAAGAGATGAAACCCAAAGAAGTCGCTATTTCATAATCGTTGATAAGGCGGAACGAGAAAAAGTCCCTGGCCTAAAAGGTCGGGGACTTTTTTGTTTTCAGGGTACGGATTGTTTGACTATCGTGTTCCCTCCGTCCAGAAATCATGAGATGTTTATTTAATCTCTCCGATCCAGTCTAATACGGCCTCTCTCCAAAAATCTTCGTCCCGATACGCACGATGTTGGCACCCTCCTCGATGGCCACACGGAAGGAGTTGGTCATGCCCATGGACAGGTATCTCATTTCGACGTTGGGCAGGGATAAGGTCTTGAATTCCTCGAAACATCGGCGCGTTTCGACGAAGTAGTGTCTGGCATCTTCGGGATCGCCGGTAAAGGGGCCCATGGTCATCAGTCCCATGATCTGGATATGTTCCAGACTCGACACATCCTGTATCAATTCGCGTGCTTCTTCCGGGAATACGCCGAATTTCTGGGGTTCCCGACCGCTGTTGACTTCGATGAGTACGTCCATCCGTCTGTCGATCTGTGCGCTGCGTTTGTCGATTTCCTGAGCGATACGCAGGGAATCGACGGTCTCGATCATGTCGAAGATTTCCACGGCCTTCTTGACCTTGTTCCTCTGGAGATGACCGATGAAGTGGAGGCGCGCTTTACCTTTCACGGCATCGTAGATCGACTGCGCCTCCTGAATATAATTTTCACCGATGATGGGTACGCCCGCCTCGATAGCCTCCAGAACTTCATCGGGGGTGCGTGTTTTGGCAGCAGCTTCCAATGTGACGCCTGCGGGAATCTCTTCTAATAATTTTTTTACGTTTTCCTGGATCATGATCTCTGTGCTGTTTTGAATGAATAATTTTTTTTAAGTTATTTTAAAGTACATATGTTTTGAGATATTTTCAAGCCTTTTTTGATGGCTTGCTTTAATCCTCCGGATAAATTATATTTGGGAAACGGGAGGTTTGCTGTGGCCACATTCAAGCTTGAAGGTCAGAATCCATATATCATACAAAAGCCCGAGACGATTCCCACGCCGCGGTTGCTGGTCTTTAAAGATCGCGTGATGAACAACGTGGAACGTCTCACGTCCTATCTCCGGGCCGTGGCACCCCAGGCACCCCTCGGCCATGTGTGTCCGCATGTGAAAACGCATAAGTCTTCCTACATCGTTCGCACGCTGATGGAACAGGGAATCGCTGCGTTCAAAGCGACGCTGAACGAGGTGGATATGCTGGCCCGATGCGAGGTGGAAGAGATTTTTGTGGCCTACCCGCTCCTGAAGCACGATGCGGCTTGGCTGGGCCGATGCATGTCCTCTCATCCAAAGACGACATTTTACGTGCAATTGGGATCCTTTGCCCATGCCGAGGTATTGCGGGATGCCGCCCTGGAGCAGGACGTCCGATGGCACTATTTCATCGACCTGGATGTCGGTATGCACCGCACGGGTATTCGGCCGGACAAGGCGTTCGATTTATACACGAAGGTATCCCGGTGGCCGCAATTCGAGTTCGTCGGTCTGCACGGATACGACGGGCATATCCATCATCCTGAAGAGGCGGACCGGCTGGGGGAATCACAGAAAGCAATGGGCATGATCCTGGACGTGTTTGAGACATTCCGAAAGAACGGCGTGGGGATTCCCCGCGTGATGGCGTCCGGGTCCATCAGCTTCCAAACAGATTTTGAAATTCTGTATGATCAAATCGGGACAGAAACGCTCCTGCAGGTGTCGCCGGGTAACTGGATATACTGGGATTCGGGATACGATGCCATCATTCCCGGCCAGTTTGAGATAGCGGTTGTCATCCTGGCCCAGGTCATCGATGTGTACGGTACGAACCGTATGACCCTGAACCTCGGCCACAAACGCTGGGGAGCCGACCGGGGACCTGTCGAACGGTTTAGTCCGGAAGGCCTGCGGGTTGTTTCGTTCAATGAAGAACATACAGTTCTGGAATCGACGGATCATCAAAAATACACCATTGGGGATTATGTGCTCATCATCCCGAAGCATGCCTGTTCCACGGTGAATCTGTACGAGGCTTTCACGGTCATCGGGAATGAGGGACAAGTCGAAGTACCCGAGTCCCCCGTCGATGCGAGGAACCGGTAATCACGGCCGGAGACGGATCTCCACTCAATAATATAGATGAAAGACAGCCGGTTGTTGAACCGTCCGAGGGAACATCTCCCGTCTCGATGAGATACCGTCGGCATCGACTTCCTCATCCACAATACACCTATATGGTCTCCACCACACGACGAAAATGAAACCCGTAAATGGCCATGGTCACGGCGAGAGGGAATTTTGCGGGATGCCGAAACAGGCTGAAGAGCAGAAGCTTCCAGTAGAAACGTTTGCCTCTTTCACGGATTCCCAGAATCCAAACGGATTTTAGGAAGGCTTGTATTTCCCGCAAAGTCGGTTTTGCAAACCTCATCGTGGGTAAACGATACTCGCACAGGAAGGTTTTAACGCGTTCGTAATACGCTCTCTGAGAATAGATGGTTGTCAGGATTTTTTTATAGCCGGTCTGTAATTTATGCGTATCCATCTTGGGAATGAAATTCATCGAGCCGTCCATATTATCCCCGCTGAAGATATTCAGCAATCGGTTCTCCGATTTCAAGCGCTTGAACAGACGCGTTCCCGACGGTGCGTTCAGCAGTCCCACCATGGCCGTAACGATCCCGGTTTTTTGGATAAAGTGAATCTGCTGCTCGAAGATTGAGGGTGGGTCGTGATCGAAGCCCACGATAAATCCACCGGATACGATCAGTCCCTGATGATGCAGCTTCCTCACAGAAGCGGCTAAATCGCGCTGACGATTCTGAGTTTTTCCGCACTCTGCCAGGCTTTCCTCGCAGGGTGTTTCAATCCCGACAAATGCCACCTTGAATCCTGCCTCGACCATCATCCGCACCAGTTCTTCGTCATCGGCCAGGTTGATGGACACTTCGGTCGTGAAATGGAAGGGAAAATCCCGGCTTTTTGACCATTGGATGAGGGCGGGGAGGAGTTCTGTTTTAAGTTTGCGCTTATTACCGATAAAATTGTCATCTACGATGAATACGGCGCCTCGCCATCCCTGTTGATACAAGGCTTCCAATTCTTCCAGAAATTGTTCTTTCCGTTTTGTCCGGGGCCTGTGCCCGTTGAGCATGGTGATACTGCAAAACTCACAGTCGAAGGGGCATCCACGGGAATACTGCACACTCATGGATGAGTATTTCTTCATCTCCAGCAGATCCCACCGGGGGTTGGGTGTCGAGGCTATATCTGGGAAGTCGTCTGTTGTATAGAAATGCTTGGCACATCCGTTCTGGAGGTCATGGATGAAAGGAGGCAGTGTGGCTTCCGCCTCATTCAATACAAAATGATCGACGCCTTTGAATTCTTGATAATCCGTCGTACACGCCGGGCCTCCAGCCACGACGTTTACGCCAAGATCGTTGCAGCGTCTGATGATGTTTTTCATCGATTGGACATGGACATTCATGCCGGTGATGAACACATAATCGGCCCATTGAATATGATCGTCCTTCAATGTTCTCACGTTCGTATCGATGAGTTTGATATTCCAATCTTCGGGCAACATGGCCGCGATAGTCAGCAACCCCAGGGGCGGTTCCGAGGACTTTTTTGATATGAATCTCAGGGCGTTCCGAAAGCTCCAGAATGTGGAGGGTGTCTCCGGGTATACGAGGAGTATGTTCATGGCTTATCTCCCTTCACGGTTGTTCAATCGATTGATCTGGATACAGAAATATCAAAATTCCCTTTCAAATTCACGCCGGATGTTGTATTTTAATATACAATGGCGATACATCAAGTACTGTAAAAGAAGTGTAAAAGTCGGAAGACAGGGCGATGAAAGGCCGGCATTTTCGTATACATCCTGTTCTGGTATTCATCCTGGCACAGCTCGCCTGGTTATCCCTGCTGGGTATCTGGATTTACTGGTACGTTTCCAACTACATCATCTTCAATAAAGTGGGGGAAAGGCTGTCACCCCAGATGATACCCAAGAGCACGAACGTCATCGCACTGGTCACGGGTCTCGTGCTATTGGTGGCTATTCTCATCGGCATGTATCTGATCTTTATCTATCTGAACAGACAACTGAACATGACAAAACTGTACGACAATTTTATCGGTAATGTCACACACGAACTGAAATCACCCTTGGCATCCATTCAATTGTACCTGGAAACGCTCAATCTCCGGGACGTCCCCAGGGCCAAGCAGAAGGAATTCATCGAACTGATCGTCAAGG
>CAZTKR010000310.1:0-4664 GCA_964614115.1 uncultured bacterium
AGAAGACATTCACGTTATTTACTGTACATCACTTCGATTCTATAGGTCGTTTTGATAGATCGTGTTTTAACAGTATGATGGAAGGGGATTCGACCGTTTTGCCTGAGGAGAAGATAGAGTATAACGGGCAGTTTAGTTTTTTAAAGGCCGGAATTGTCTTTGCCGATGTTGTCAATACAATCAAAGAGAAGTATTCCCCAAAAAATTTGGCAACGGATGCTCGTGATGGCATCGTGGGGGAAGCGCGTCAGTGGCGACAAAGTAGGTTCTTTCATGTGCCCAACGGTATCGATTATACAGAATGGAATCCAGAATCGGATAAGCACCTCCGGAAAAAATACACAGTCGGTGATTTGAAGGGAAAAGAAGAGGACAGACAAGTCCTGCTGGAGAACCGGGGATTGCCGGTTTCTCCGGAGAAACCGATTATCGGAATGCTCCCACGGTTGGTCGACCAGAAGGGATTGGAGCTGGTTGCCTCTGTTCTTGAAGACATGATGAACCTGGATGTGTATTTTATATCCATGGGCGACAGTGATCGGTGGGACGCACGGGCGTTCATGAAAATGCAGAAGAAATATGCCCAACGGATCAGCATTAATCCGGCTTCCGATGAAGCATCGGATCATCTACTCGTCGCCGGTGCCGATATACTGCTGTTGCCTTCGTCGTATGGTGCTTTGGAATCGAGCCAGTTATACTGCTTAAAATACGGAACGATACCCATCGTCCACTTGCCCAAAGGAATGGACGATACGGTGCGTCCCTTTGATCCGGAAAAGGGGAAAGGCACGGGATTTGTATTCCAGGATTTTAAGGCGCGTTATTTTATTAAGACCCTCAAGGAGGCCGTGCGTGTGTTCGATGATCGTAAATTATGGCAGAAGATCATGAAGAACGGCATGCGGGAGGATCTCTCTTGGCAACATGCTTCCAAGAGGTATATTCAGCTCTACGGCAAATGCATTGCAAAGAAAAAATGAACACGGGCGATCGATGAACCAGAAAGATGCTGATCCCAGGGGGAAATTCATGCAGGGTATAAAGGTGTCTGTGAACTATGTCGGAGCACGCCTGGATATTACCCTGATCACTGTGATGGGTTATGTGGATACGACAACCTGCCAGGAGCTCGCTAAAATTGTTCAAGACCTGCTGAAACAAAAACGGTATTTGATCGTTACTGATTTGGGAGGTGTAACATACATCAGCAGTGCGGGATGGGGAGTTTTCGTGGGAGAGATAAAAAACATCCGGGATTACGGAGGTGACTTAAAGATTGTACAGATGAATCCCGAAGTGTTCGAAGTCTTTGAAATGCTCGAATTTAATCGTGTCTTGAATTACTATGAGTCCATCGAGGAAGCCATTAACGAGTTTGATATCATTCGGGGTATCGACATCACACGCGTGGAAGGAGGGAAAAAGCAAACCATAAAGAAATCAACGGTCCACCTCCAAAATCCACGGCCTGCGGTTGTCAAGAATTCTCAAGAGACGAGTACGACGACTTTATCGTCGCCGAAGTCGGTGTCTTACAAGGATTATCCTTTGATGGAAAAAGTTAAAATGATCGTGGTCGAAAACCCGTTTTGGGGGATATGGGGTATTTGTAGACAGTTGAGAACAGAAAAATACGGTCATGTACGCGTCGGATGGCTGAAAATGCGTTCGATCCTTAAAAAGCTTGATCTGGAAACCAAGGAGAAGCGTTATCGATTCTACCGTTCTCGATAACAGATGGGTATGTCAGGATGTGGGACGTATAGGAGCACGGAGCATCCGGTAGGCGGATGTTTTTTTTATGCTAACTATAGTATCTATTGGTCTTATGGTATATTTTTTGCAGTATTAATTATCTTTCTATAGGGATTGACTCGCATGAAGGGTGTGTAAATGACAATGTTTAAGAATAGGGATATATCTATTGTTTTTAAATGTCTTATCCTAATTTCATTATTGTTATATGTGTTCTTTTCTCCGGTATCATTTGCCCAACAAGTAACGGACTATCAGTGGAGTAAATCCGCCAAGTCACTGACTATTTTTCAACCAGGAGACGCCGTTCGCATTCAGGTTTGGGAGCTTTATCAGGAGGAGAGAAGAGACCTGAATCTGAGCAATGATTATCCCATCAATCCCGATGGGTACATCGTGATGCCCTTGATCGGTGAAATCAGAGTAAAAGGCCTGACCGTGTATGAGCTCATGCAAGCGTTGGAGGTAAAATTAAAGGCATACCTGAGAAATCCGTACGTGAACGTGCGTCCTCTCATCAGAGTGACGATGCAGGGTGCGTTTAATCAGCCCGGCTCTTATCGAGTAGACCCTCAGAGTTCTTTATGGGATTTGGTGGCACTGGCTGGCGGACCCACGGCCAATTGCAATCTAGAGAAGATGTGGACAGAACGTGGAGGAAAAACAGTCATCAAGGAACTTTTGGCCGCCTTTGAGAAAGGCTTTTCATTGGAGGAAGTGGGGATAGAAACCGGCGATCAGATCATCGCTCCCGCGCGCAGGGGACTCGACCTTAATTTCCTGATTGGTATCATCAACCTGCTCGCTTCGGTCGTGCTTTTATACTTGAGACTGAGAACCGGTACGTTTTAACGCTTCGTAGGGGATGATTGTATAGGATGAATGAAAGGCCCGGTATGGACGAATTTTTTGAGGAGCAAGTCACCGAAGGCGAAAGCATAGATATAATGCGGTACGTCAAGGGACTGCTGAAGCGGTGGTGGTTGATCGGTATCATAACCCTGGGTGTGGGGATTCCCTGGACGTTACACGTAAGGAGAAAGCCCCCTGTTTACGAAGCTGAAGCCTGGATTAGTTTTGAGAACGTGACAGGAGCCGTTCCTCAAAATATGGTACAAAATCGAATCCTAAAACTGCGGAGCCGCACATTCGCCGAAGAAGTCACGGCGGAGTTGGGACTTACCCTCCAAATGGTCCAGCAGGAGGACAAATCCTACCTGCAACGCAACGATATTTTTACGAAGTTTGCGACTACCAAGAGCCCCGTCCCGGGTAATTATGCCCTGCGTTTTTATCCGTCACAGCGTTGTGCAATATACCACGGAACCCAACGTATCGACAGCGTGCTGGTGGAAGACCTCGTGGCCGACACAGCTGTATATAATGGACTGATGTTCACCTTGAATCCGGATATCGTGAACAGTCGATCCCAGGTGCAGTTTTATATCAATGATTTTCGGGGGACTGTTGGCTCCCTGATATCTCGGGAGAGAATCAATACAAACCGAACAGGAGACCTGTTGAGTATCGCCTTGAGGGATACCGATCGTTTCCTGGCAGCGCAGACGGTGAACATGCTGGCCGGTATCTTTATCGAGAAGAGTAAAGAAATGCGGGAGGACGCCAGCACATTCATCCGGGACTACCTTCAAAGACAGTTGGAGGTGGTACAGGGAGACCTGAACAATTCGGACTATCAGTTAAAAACATTCCGTGATACACACCTGATGGGCCTTGATCAGGAAACCCAGGGCGCCATTACTCAGATGAATGCTCTGAACGAGCAATACGGCCGGTTCATGCAGTACAGGGGAGAATTGGACATGCTCCTCAAGAAGCTGGATCCTGCCTCATCCGAATTCGATCCCGCTGTTTCACAACGCTACGTATACCGGCAGATTGCACGTTTGCCCGCTTTCGAGAACGATGCGGAGATGACCATCACACGGCAGCAACTGGTGGATGTGGATGGTGCCCGGGGACAGTTGATGAGGAATCTCCCAGAGACGAATCCCAACGTGATGGAACTCCTGGAGCGTCAACAGCTCTTGGAAGATAAAATTTATCAACTGGCCTTGGAGAAACTGGACGAACTGGACGAAGGCATTGCTCAGATGAAAAGCCGGATGGATGAGTATGAAGGCCAGATGGAAAAGGTTCCCGAAGAAGAAATGCGCTTTATCCGGCTCTCGCGGCAGCGAAGAGCCAACGAAGAGATCTATGCCATGCTGCTGAGGAGAGTGAAAGAGGCACAGATAGAGGCTGCCGTTGCACCCGAGAACGTTTCTATCCTCGATCCGGCTGTGCCTCCCGGCTACCCGATTACCGGGGATAAGCGAAGAGAGATGATTGTCGGCGTCCTCTTCGGATTTGGACTGGGTGTTGGGCTTGCCCTATTATGGGAAGTGGCCGATAAGAGCATCAGGACCCGGCATGATGTCAAGCGTTACTTGAGACTCCCTATTCTGGGTATCATTCCGAAAGTGAAATTTGACGATTATGAACTCAAGGATTCTGAGAAGGCCAAGAGCGTCAGTTCTCAGATCGTTACCCATGATTACTCGCCAACTCCGGTGGGAGAGGCATACCGTTCTCTCAGGACGAATCTACTCTTCTCGAAGAGCATCGGTCCCATGCGTTCCCTGGTGATAGGCAGTGTTTCACCGGGAGAGGGCAAGTCGTTCACGGCAGCCAATCTAGCCATCACACTGGCTCAGCAGAAGTCGAAGACACTGCTCATCGACACGGACTTACGGAGGGGTGTGCTCCACAACAGCTTTAATTGTCCTAAAAAACCAGGGCTGACGAATTATCTGACGGGTGTGGTTCCCCTGGAGAGCGTACTCAACGAAACCTACATTCCGAATCTTTCCCTCATTACATGCGGATCGATGATACCCAATCCC
>CAZTKR010000311.1:0-4654 GCA_964614115.1 uncultured bacterium
TTTTCAGTTCCTCCTTTCTGTTCGTTTGTCGTCTCTGTCCAATATCTTTGCAACCGCCGTGCCAGAATTATTTTGTATATTTTAAATTACTGATAATAATTGAATTATTCCGATTACTACTATTCCGATTGCTGGCTGCCATTCTGGCATGGTCCCTGCTTTTCAGACAGTATATGGTTGCTTTGTATATCATAATGGCAGTTGCACCTTCAAAAAAAATTCCCTATATTGCAAGGAATCGAATAAACGGACAAGGAGGGATGTCATGCGTATACGATACGAACTCGTCACATCGATTATCTGCCTGATTCTCATCGCATCCTGTGCAAAAAAAAGGATCACATTCAAGAGCGACGCAGACCATGTCCAACAGCAACTGGCCAAGTTGGCCCCTGTGAGCCTATCACACGATCTGTCGTACCTGCCGGCCGAAGAAATCCAGGTCGTCCATCACCTGGTCAAGGCTGCCAAGTATCTGGATACCATCTTCCTTCAACAGGTTTACGAAGCCAACCCTGCGTTGCTGAAGGAATTGAAGAAATCGTCCGACGCGGACAATGGCACCTATCTCGACTTTTTCAAGACCATGTTCGGGCCGTGGGACAGGCTCGATGAAAACAAGCCGTTCATCAACACATTGCCCAAGCCCGAAGGCGCCAATTTCTATCCTGCTGATATGACCAAGGAAGAATTTGAGCAATGGCTGACAGACCATCCCGAGGATCGGGAGGCGTTCGAGAGTAATTTCACGATGATACGGCGAAGAGGCGGCAGACTCGTGGCCATCCCGTATTCCGAATTCTTCGAGGATCAACTGGAGCCAGCCGTAAAACACCTCCGTCAGGCGGCAGAGCTGACTTCAGATCAAACGTTGAAGACGTTTCTTCTGAGCCGTGCAGAAAGTTTGCTCTCCAACGATTACTACCAGAGCGACATGGACTGGATGGATTTGGCCGGCGATATCGAAGTGGTGTTCGGCCCCTATGAAGTCTACGAGGACAACCTGTTCGGATACAAGGCTGCCTATGAGTCGTTCATCTGCGTGGTAGACCATGAAGAGAGCGAAAAGTTAGAGACCATCGCTAGATACTTGAACGATATGGAAGGCGCGCTTCCCATTCCCGATAAATACAAGAATTTCGACAGGGGCGCATCCTCGCCCATCAAAGTCGTCAACGAAATCTTTACGGGCGGCGACGCCAAGCCCAGCGTCCAGACCAGCGCCTTCAACCTTCCCAATGATGAACGCGTCAGGGAGGCCAAGGGTTCAAAAAAAGTGATGCTGAAGAACGTGATGCAGGCCAAGTTCGAAAAATGCTGGATTCCCATCGTGAATGTGGTGCTGGCCGAAAAAGACCTCCAGCGCGTATCCTTCGACGCCTACTTTAACCACGTGCTCATGCACGAAGTCAGCCATACCCTCGGCCCCGGTCAGATCACCATCGACGGCCGGGAAACCACGGTGAACAAGGAACTCAAGGAGCTTTATTCAACCATCGAAGAGTGCAAGGCCGACGTGTTGGGTATGTACACGGCCCAGTGGCTCATCGACAATGACATTTTTCCCAAAGACCTGGAGAAGACCCTGTACGCTTCCAACCTCGGGGGCATGTTCCGCTCCATCCGATTCGGCATCGGGTCGGCCCATGGCGGCGGTGTGGCCATTCAACTGAACTATTACATGGACAAAAGAGCCGTACGGGTCGATGAGGACGGCCGGTTTTCCGCCAACGATCGCAGGATGAAGCGCGCCGTGCGCGACCTGTCCCGCGAACTCCTCCTCATTCAGGCCAAGGGCGATTACATGGCTGCCCAGGAGTTCATCGACAAGTACAAGGTCATTAAACCGGAGATACAGACCGCACTGGACAGACTCACCGATGTCCCGGTGGATATTCGGCCTTCGTTCCCCATCGAAGATGAAGTAGATTGACGGGTGACAGTGTCATCGATAGTAATCGACCTCCCGGAGGGCATCGACCTTCGGGAGGTTTCATGTTCTTTTTAGCAGGATGACATCAGTTCCATCGTATGCCTGTCTAATTCAATTGCACAGGAATTGATATGAATTTCAAAATTATTCCTTCCACTATAGTCGCCCTCTCGTTCTGTATCTTATCCTGTAAAAACGGAAGCAACCCAACAGAACACAATAATCACAACGGGAACACGATTACAGGCCAGACCTATAAAATTATTTTTACATCCAACAGAGATTTGTACCGATATTATCAACTCTATATCATGGACATGGATGGAAGCAATCAAACAAGACTGACACAGGACTCGTTGAGTTATTACCATCCGCGATTCTCACCCGATGGATCAACAATCGTGTTTTATTCTTGCATGTACGATAACAACGATGAAATTTATTCCATAAACGCGGACGGCAGCAATCATAAGAATCTAACGAACACACCCGGCAACGATGACTATCCCCAATTCTCTCCCGACGGATCAAAAATCGTTTTTACGTCGGATAGAGACGGCAACCGGGAAATCTATGTTATGGATGCGGATGGGAGTAATCAACAGAGATTGACCAACAACTCCGTCGTAGATCATGCACCTCACTTCTCACCCGATGGATCAAAAATCCTCTTCTTTTCCGTGGATGAGAATTGGAGGTACAGAATATATACAGTCGATGTAGACGGAAACAATCTCACTAATTTAACGGGTGGATCTCGTTATTTCCATTTCCCGCTGACGATACAAAGCACATCGTACAATGTCTATCTTTACGGGCCACAGTACTCCCCGGATGGCTCGAAGATCGTATTTGTCTCGTACTCTTCTTCTGAGCTCAATCATGACATCTATATGATGAACAGCGACGGAAGCAATCAAACCCGGCTCACCAATACACCGGGATTTAATTTTGCTCCTCGTTTTTCGCCGGGTGGGTCCAGAATCGTATTCATGACTCACCGAGGTCGTAATTTTGATATTTACCAAATGGATTTGGAAGGCAACAATCAAATCCCCATCTACGACAGTTACTCGGGTCATGCTGTTTTCTCACAGTTCTCTCCCGACGGATCCAAGATCCTGCTCGTGGACGACAATACGGTGTCAGAGGTTTATAAAGTGTACATCATGAATTCAGGCGGATCGAATCCAACACAATTAACCCAGGGTTCTTACGTCGATTATTCTCCCCAATTTCAACCTTACCCCGATTGAGTATGACGTATGTCATATGTGAAAGAGGACTTTTTATCCATCCCATGACTCTTCAATCAGCCTAATCTGTTTTTTTGCATATCTGGAAAACTCCATACTATCCCTTGGAAGCACGACCTACCATCGTTGATATCAGAGGACATGTCCCAAGAATCACTGATCGAGAAAAAGATATGTCTTAAGATACCGAGGCTGTCATTTTCGATTTCTTGGGAGTCCGGCCAAAGGCGATGAATCGTATGACTGGGATACATAGACAGAGACAGTGTCATCCGACCGCCGAGTCACCTGATGTCAAGGCGGAAAGAGACACTCTATTCAATGTATACCCTAAAATCACGATACGTCCCAAGAATGGTAATAGACTCACCAAAATACACATCCTGGATGCATCTCCTGCTTTTATCCGTATGTGAATTTTCTTTTGGTGCAAGGCTCGTTATTCATTACATTATGTCCCATATGCTCGACCGACTGACATCACGCTGGCACGAAGAAGGTGGCTACAAGGAAATCCTGAATATCGCCTTTCCGCTGATTCTGAGTACAGGCTCCATGACGATCCAACACTTTGTCGATCGCATGTTTCTGACCTGGCACTCCGCCGAAGCCGTGGCAGCGGCCGCTCCCGCCGGACTGGTCAGCTATACCTTCATGTCCTTGTTCATCGGCACGGCCACATACATCAACACATTCGTGGCGCAGTACTCCGGAGCCCATCGACCCGACCGTATCGGGCCGGTCGTATGGCAGGGTTTGTATTTTTCGGTCTTCGCCGGCCTTATCGTGCTTCCTCTGTATCCTCTATCGTCCAGGATATTCACGTTTGCGGGACATCCGGTCGCCGTCCGAGACATGGAAATACAGTATTTTCAAATCATGCTATTCAGCGGGTTTGCCGTTACCGCCGGATCGGCTCTGGCAGGTTTCTTTATCGGAAGAGGAAAAACCCACGTGGTCATGTGGGTTACGTTCGCCACAACCACCGTGAATATTCTCCTGGATTATGGGCTCATCTTCGGCAAGGGAGGTCTTCCGCATCTGGGTGTCCTGGGTGCTGCATTGGCCACTGTCATCGCACAGTATTTCCGTGTGGCCGTGTATTTTGTACTGATGACACGCCGCTGTCATCGGAAGACGTACGGGACGTTAAGTGGATGGAAGCCCGACCGGGAATTATTCGCTCGACTCCTTCGGTACGGATTCCCCAACGGGCTCCATTATTTATTAGAACTCGCGGACTTCACCATACTGATTCTTCTCATCGGGCGGCTGGGAACCGTTCCGCTGGCAGCCACGAACATCACGTTTAACATCAATCACCTCGTATTCTTACCTTTAACGGGATTTGGTATGGCTGTATCGATCCTGGTGGGCAGACGCATTGGCGAGGAACGGCCAGAAACAGCCCAGCGGACGACGTGGTCAACCGTTCACGTGGCGAGTCTTTTCATCGGAATTGTTG
>CAZTKR010000312.1:0-4637 GCA_964614115.1 uncultured bacterium
GTTTGATGGAGACCCGAACATGAGTTATGACGATTCCACTCCAGTGCCAAATTTTATTCGCAACATCATCGAGGAGGACCTGAAGAACAACAAGAATGATGGCCGTGTTCATACACGGTTTCCCCCGGAACCCAACGGTTATCTGCATATCGGTCATGCCAAGTCCATCTGCCTGAATTTTGGTCTTGCTAAAGATTATGGCGGCCTGTGTAATCTGCGGTTCGACGATACCAATCCGATTAAAGAAGAAGACGAGTACGTCGGATCCATCATCGATGATGTACGCTGGCTGGGTTTCGATTGGGAAGACCGGCTCTACTACGCCTCGGATTATTTCGATCAGATGTACGAATACGCTGAGCAGCTCGTACAAAAAGGGAAGGCATACGTATGCGACCTGAAAGCCGAGGAGATTCGCGAGTACCGTGGTACCCTCACAGAGCCAGGTCGGGAGAGTCCGTACTGGAATCGTTCCATCGAAGAAAACCTGGATCTGTTTCGGCGCATGCGGGCCGGTGAGTTCCCCGATGGTTCACGGACGTTGCGGGCCAAGATCGATATGGCCCATCCCAACCTGAACATGCGCGACCCGGTGATGTACAGAATTCTGCGTGCCAGTCATCATCGTACTGGGGACAAATGGTGCATCTATCCGATGTATGACTGGGCCCACGGACTGGAAGATTCCATTGAAGGCATCACCCATTCGATCTGTACGCTGGAGTTCGAGGATCACCGGCCTCTCTACGATTGGTTCCTGGATGAACTTGGCGTCTATCATCCCCAGCAAATCGAATTTGCTCGTCTGAACCTCAACTATACGGTAATGAGCAAGCGTAAGCTCCTGGAACTCGTCAGGGAAGGGTACGTGTCCGGATGGGACGATCCACGAATGCCCACCATCTCGGGTCTTCGGCGGCGCGGGTATACGCCGGAGGCGATTCGCAGCTTCTGCGAACGGATCGGCGTGGCCAAACGGGATAGCATGGTGGACATGGCCCTGCTGGAGCATTGTATGCGGGAAGATTTAAATAAGAAGGCACCTCGCGTGATGGCCGTCCTCCGGCCATTAAAGGTGATCATCGATAACTACCCGGAAGGGCAGACGGAAGAGTTGGAGGCCATCAACAATCCCGAAGACCCTTCGATGGGCACGCGAAAGGTATCCTTTGGCAGAGAGATTTTTATCGAACAGGACGATTTTCGGGAGGATCCGCCGAAGAAGTACTACCGGCTGGCGCCAGGGCAGGAGGTCCGTCTCCGGTATGCGTATTTCATCACCTGTACAGACGTCGTGAAGGATCCCAAGACCGGTGAGATCGTTGAGGTTCACTGCACGTACGATCCTGCTACCCGGGGAGGGGATTCTCCTGACGGACGTAAGGTGCGAGGGACACTGCATTGGATTTCAGTGCCCAATTCCCTGGAGGCCGAGGTTCGTTTGTACGATGCCCTTCTCAACGTACCGGATCCCAGCCAGGAGAAGGATGTTGCGGACTGGAAATCATTCCTGAATCCCGAATCACTGGAAGTGTTGACATCCTGCCGGCTGGAGCGGAGTTTGGCCACTGCGCGTCCCGGGGATCGATTCCAGTTCGAGCGGTTGGGTTACTTCTGCGTCGATCCCGATGCTTCGCAGAAAAAATTGGTGTTCAACCGCACGGTATCCCTGAAGGATACGTGGGCCAAAATTGAGAAAGCCCTGCAAGGGGAGGTAGACCAAAAACGGACAAAAGAAATGAAAGACTCTGAATCTGCAAGGAAAGAACCGGTCGGTTCTAAGACTGTTGAGAATGAAATAACCATCGATGATTTTTCCAAGGTCGACTTGCGTGTCGGCCTGGTGAGGGAGGCCGATCTGGTGGAGGGAGCCGATAAACTCATCCGGCTGATGGTGGATATTGGCGAGGATCGATGCAGGCAGGTGTTTGCGGGCATCCGTTCGGCCTATCCTGAACCTGAAAGACTCGTCGGAAAGCAGGTCATCGTGGTGGTCAATCTGAAGCCACGCAAGATGAAATTCGGCGTTTCGGAGGGTATGATCCTTGCCGGCGTGGGAGATGAAGATCGAATGTCGATTGCCACCCTCGACGGTCAGCAGAAACCCGGGGATAAGGTGATGTGAGGATGGAGAATACGAAAAGTCGAGCGAAACGGTCGTACTCCAATCCGTCCATGGAAATCGTGAAAGAGTTACCCAATAGCCTCAGTCTGAGCGCAAAGGGCTTGGGATTTGAACCGTTTCTGCCTTTTCATTC
Source organism: uncultured bacterium (assembly GCA_964614115.1). Lineage (GTDB taxonomy): Bacteria > Zhuqueibacterota > QNDG01 > QNDG01 > DSAB01 > CAZTKR01. Next base: position 2,259 of record CAZTKR010000312.1, read on the forward strand.
CGAAATGCTGGTGCCTGAGGCAAGAATACGGGCGTTTTGTGTCGAGGACAAATGTGGGAATTACGGCAAGAATTACACGTGTCCACCCTATGTGGGCTTTGTATCGGATATCAGGAATCGACTCAAGGCTTATAAGAACGGCATTCTTTTTCTGCACACAGAGATACTCGACGTAAAACAGGATCGGGAGGGTGTGCACCGGACCATGCTGGATTTTCACGAGCGTGTTCTTGAGTTAGAGACAGAGGCGCTACATACCGGTTTCAAACGTGTCTGGGGGTTGATAGGCGGCAATTGTCAGTTATGCCAACCCTGTCGGGCTGAGACCGATGAACCGTGCCTTTATCCGGATAAGGCGAGAATGTCTCTCGAATCTCTGGCCATCGATGTTTTGGGTCTCTTGGAGCAGTTTGGCCTGGATAATCAATTCCATCCAAACCGGATCACATGGACGGGGTGTATTCTTTTTTAATGTCACGTGCACCATGCTCAATGGTCGAGGAAAAGGATCATGATCGATTTTTTTAAAAATGTACTGGGAGAAACGTCGGGCGAATCCTCAGACGACGACCATTCTCAGGACGTCCGTTTGGCAGCCTGTGCTCTGCTGCTAGAGATGGCGAACATCGACGATGAGTTCAGTGAAAAAGAACGCGCGATGATTCTCACGATTCTGAAGGATGAATACGGCATCTCAGAAGCGCATGCCAAGCGTCTGGCCGAAGAGGCCGAGAAACAGAGGAATGCGAGCCTGGACTTATGGCATTTTACCAGATTGATCAACGAGCATTTTTCCAGGGAAGAGAAGATACGGATTGTCGAGTTGTTGTGGAGCATCGTTTTTGTGGATGGGAAACTGGACGGACATGAGGACTATCTGGTGCACTCGTTGGCCGATATGCTGAACTTGTCACACCGAGATCTCATCGACGCAAAACTCGCCGTACTACGTGGTGATGACGAATGAGGTACTATCGATGATGCGTGTGGAAATCGTCTTTCCACGGAACAGAAAAATCGTAACGACACTCAGGGATTTTAAAATCATGACCGATCAACCCGTTTCCACAAGGAGGGGAGATAATGCGGCTCCTGCCTGGTTTAAATTGTTTTTGGCATCCTTAGGTACGTGTGCGGATATTTCATGTAGAGTTTCTGTCTTCAGAGTAACTTTTCCGCAAAAGATTTTAAAATCATTCAGGAGGTCGAGCCGGGATTCAAGTAAAGATTATTCAGGCGGATGGTGTATAAGTAAGTCACTATGAAGATCGCTCGCACAGAATTTATTTCTTATTATTGATATCATATCGGTTTATCCAGAAACGATGCGTATTATTGAATATATGTAACAGGGATTAAAAAAGGCGATAGGCTTTGTCCGCCGATAGGCATGTTGGACAATCCCTGATGATAGATACGCTCAGAGAATTGAAATAATCGCTCAACCGTATTAAAAATTTCGGAAAGAAAGTGGAAATTCATATCGGAGATTGGAGGATAAGAAGCTGGTCTTTTGAGGATAAACCAGCCATCGTGAAATATGCAAACAACCGAAAAGTCTGGTTGAATCTTCGTGATAATTTTCCCCATCCGTATACCGATAGTGATGCCGATACCTACCTTCAAAGTGTCGTGGATCAGCATCCCGAGACCGACTTCGCCATAGCCACGCAAGAGGAGGCTATCGGTGGAATCGCCCTGAAGGTGAAGGAGGATGTATCCAGGAAATCGGCGGAATTGGGGTACTGGCTGGGCGAACCTTTCTGGGGAAAGGGCATTGCCACGGCAGCCGTTGGGGCCATCGTGGAATACGGCTTCTCTCAGTTCGATATCGTGCGGATTTGGGCAGAAGTCTTCGAATGGAATCCGGCCTCGATATGTGTGCTGGAGAAAGCGGGTTTTCAGCTGGAAGGACGTTTGAGAAAGAGCGTATACAAGGATGGTAAGATCATCGATAAGTATATTTATGCTATCTTAAAGAGCCCGGGAGAGAGCACGTTGTAAAGATACGGTTTTATCCGAAGGAATTATATAATAATCGGATGCATTCCATGTCCTCACGATAAAAGAGTTGATTCAAGTTTTTAAATTTTGTATATTTTACCGCTTTTGGAGGGCTAGACCTAACTGGTAAGGCAGCGGTCTTGAAAACCGCCGGGCGCAAGCCCTTGGGAGTTCGAGTCTCCCGCCCTCCGCTGGTCCGAGCTTAGAGCGTTCATGAACCTTAAAGAGCACGAAGTCCGCAGGGGAGAGATGAACAATCGACGGTGATACCGGCTGGGCTCCCGGGCTTTTGTGGTCCAATCGAATAGAAAGATAATGACGGAGAGGTGGCCGAGTTGGCTGAAGGCAGCCGCCTGCTAAGCGGTTGTAGGGGCA
>CAZTKR010000313.1:0-4600 GCA_964614115.1 uncultured bacterium
GTCAAGATCGAAGCCAAGCCGGAAGTGAAAAAAACGGAACCCTTACCAAAAGCAGCACCGAAGAAACCGGCAACGCCTAAAAAAACGCCCGCGAGCAAGACAGCAAAACCGGCAAAAAGCGAGGTAAAGAAAACGGTTCAGCCGAAAAAGAAAGAGGCGGCGCCTAAGTCGGAGTCGAAGGCTAAACCCAAACCAAAACCCAAAACCTCCGGTACGAAGAAAAAGGAATAAGTCATGGCTCATAAAAAGGGTGTCGGAAGTTCCAAGAACGGCAGGGACAGCAATGCCCAACGGTTAGGGGTGAAACGATTCGGTGGGCAACCCGTCAGGGCAGGTAGTATCATCATACGCCAGAGAGGAACGAGGATCCATCCGGGGATCAATGTCGGTCGCGGCCATGATGATACACTCTTCGCCAAGATAGACGGGAAAGTGAAGTTCGAAATGCGGGGAAATCGCAAGATCGTGAGCGTATACACGTAATTCATCCAGGCAACCGTATTCGTGCTCAAAGCCGCTGAATCAAGAGCGGCTTTTTGTTTTTACAGGAGGAGTTACTACCCGAGTCAGCCTATTCGGTCCGCTGCACGACCTCTTATCAGCATATCCTTTGGGCTTTCACCATCATTGAATACGGAGCATCCCTTCGTAGGAATCATCCGAATGCCGTTTTCTACTTGAATTTGACGGATAAAAGTTGTATACTGAAAGAAGGTAATATGGAGTCCGATCATCCTGGAACTCCATGGTACCGAAATACGTTTTATACATGTGACCTTTTTTTCTTCTTAAACATGTAACTCCGAAAGGAGGCGATGTTCAATGTCATGGACGAAACGATTGCTCTTGATGGTGACACTCGTCTTTATCGTAACCCTGATGGGTTGTTATACACTGGTCACGGTTCCTCAGAGAACGGTTTATCGCATGGAAACCGACGATTATGTCATCGAGGAAGAGGGCTACGAGGATATGGTCTGGGATGACGAGGATTCGACGGCCGAAGTTATCGATGATCATTACTACTACGGAGATCCATACGGCTGGTATGTGGGATTCGATCCATATTGGTCGTCACCCTATTGGTGGCATTATCGTTCCTGGGGTTGGGCGCATTATTACGATCCTTGGTGCTGGTGGGATCCCTGGTTTTACGGGTATGGCTACTGGGGTTACCGTTCGTATTACGGCGGGTATTACGGCGGGTACTACGGAAGATACTACGATCCGTACTGGGCCTACTACTCGGATTGGTATTCTCCCTCGCCCGGCAAGCGTCGGCCGTTCGATCGCCGAGTGGCTTCTCGTGGTGATGGTTATGCACCCACGGCCGTGGCCACGGGTGATTCAAGGCGTACTGCCAAGGATGCACCTGGCGATGGCATGACAACGACGACACGCCGCGTGCGTCAGGCTGCAACCAGTAGGTCGAACGTGGCCAACGCCACGAATAGCACCACGCGACCCGTGACGCGTCGAGTTCGGAGGTCGTCTTCTTCGGGCTCGAGCGTGAACAGGGCCGTATCAGGGTCTTCCAGACGGCCCAGGGTAAGCCGCTCACCGACACGTAGAGTACGCTCCTCGCCATCCTTGCGGCGGCCTTCTACGCGAAGGTCGAGTTCAACACCCCGTGTGAGGAGAAGTTCGTCGTCCAGGAGCAGAAGTTCGTCGTACAGAGGAAGTAGTGGCAGACGTTCTTCATCCGGAGGGCGGAGTTCAGGCTCGATTTCCAGGGGAAGCTCCGGTCGTTCCAGTTCTGGCTCCCGGTCGAGCGGTGGCGGGAGCAGAAGCAGTGGCGGCTCTCGAAGACGATGACAGTGACCATTCAACGACGGATGTCTACGAATGACCGAATCCTCTTTATTATGAATGAAATCGGGAGAATCAACGCCCCCGATGGAAGCATCGGATATGAGGCTAGTATTCAGAGAATCATTCCCTTATCCGATTAGCCTAAAAAGGATGACCTTCGAATAAAAAAACAGAATTTTTACATACGCTAAAAAAGAGCCTATCGTAATCCACGATGGGCTTTTATTTTCTTGACATTGTCTCCAAATTCGCGTATTTTTCATTTTAAATCAACGAATCCGGGACCGAGGAGATTTCCAGATGAGAAAGATGTGTCTGTGTTCAGCAATCATCATCCTGCTATTTTATGTTTCCGCATGGGGGCAGCCGGGCTCCCTGACCTTGGACATGCTCATGGACGTTCCAGCGGCAAAGGCGTTATCCTCAGGAGATATTGAGACGGAACTCAGGATGTATCCCAACGGTGGACTGCTGGCGACCATACTCGTAGGAGTCAGTCACTATTTTAGTCTGGGAGTTTCCTACGGAGGCGAAAATATCATCGGAACCGGGGATGCGAACATGAATCCGCAGCCCTGTGTACACGTCAAATTTTTATTATTCGAGGAACGGTTTCTTCTGCCGGCCATACTGCTTGGTTTTAATTCCCAGGGCTACGGGGCTTACCTATCCTCTTTAAAGCGCTATACGATTAAATCCAGGGGTCTTTACGCCGTTGCCAGTAAGAATACCTCCTTTTTGGGAGGTTTGGGCATCCATGCAGGCGTAAACTGGAGCTTGGAAAAAGAAGACGGAGACTCGGACCTCAACATCTTTGCTGGTTGTCATAAGTTTATACGGAACGATATCGTCATCCTGGGTGAGTACGATACAGCCATCAACGATAACAACGATAATGCCATCGGATCGGGTAAAGGCTATCTGAATGTGGGCGTACGATGGTCGTTTGCGCAACGCCTTTTTGTGGAATTTGCCTTAAAGAATATTCTGGAGAACGGCCGGGCAACGGGCAGCGTCCGAGAGGTAAAATTGGTTTACTTGACGTTCTTTTAGTACCGCCATTTCTGCTCACCCGTTCGATCCAGACATTGTGGCTTTGAGGTTCATTCAATCATGAACAAAAAAAACCGCCACCATCATATCATCAAGCTGATCGAATCCACCAGCATTCAATCACAGCAGGAGCTTTTGAAAAAGCTCACAAAGCAAGGCATCCGAATCAGTCAGTCTACCCTTTCGAAAGACCTGAAAGAGCTGGGTATCGTGAAGGTACGGGGAAGCACGGGTACATTCAGGTTTGTACAGACAACGGATCGGGAAACGTTCCATGTCAGCGTCATGCTTAAGAAAGAGCTTATCAGTTTTCTCCATGACAGTACATCCGTGAATAATCTCGTCATATTGAAGACAGTGCCTGGCAACGCATCGGGCCTATCCAAGTTTTTGGATGAGATCGGCTGGCCCGAGGTCGTCGGGACAATGGCCAGTGTCGATACCGTACTGGCCATCACCCGGAGCAATGCCGATGCCAAGGCGGTGCTGAAAAGGCTCCAGGATATAATCGCGGTGAGATAGACGCCGTGATGCTGGATCGGCTCATCCACCCAGTTCTTCATAAACCATATAGATTAAAAAATCCATCCGTCTTGTTAGTATGTAATTCCATTCCAGGACTCTCATATCCATATGCCTTTTTACTCCTGGCTGCCCGCTCTCTGCTGGCTGGGCATCCGGTGGACGTCGTGGGAATTCTGGATGAACGAGGCCACAATGTCGCTTGTGTATCAGGGGAATAAGAAGTGGCTGGGGGGATTTTTTATATGAATCACAGGGTGGCGCTGATGGTGGGGGCGGTTTTTATTTTTGTGCCATATGTTACTATAAGGTTTGTGCTCTGGCGTTGTTGCTTCTGTTAATAATTTTAAATTTTTTACAACACGTGGCTCAGTGGCGGCAAAGGAATAGGTACCTAACTTTGTTGACAACTAAAAGCTTCGAAAGTGCTCAAAACCAATCCAGAGAACCGGAGCCCCTGCCGTCCACTGAAGCCGACGTTAGCTATAGCTATTTGGTTTGGTTTTCAACAAATTCACAATTTTTCAAAGACAATCTTAGCTGTATTTTTGTTATCACTATAATCAAAAAACGTGATATCATACACCACTTGAGTTTGAAAATTAAAGTTAACAGTCGTGGGCCTAGAATTCCTGACCAAAAGGACTTCTGGGCTTGGGACAGGATTCTGGCCAGTCTGTTGTCCCCGAAAATAATCGTCTTCACACATGTAAGCAGTATTATCCCATTCATAAACATCACAAGGGTAGATATTCATATCAAGCTCGCCTGAGCTTTCCTCTATCTTTATTCTCCAACTAGCATCATCACTAAACTTGAAAAAGTATCCGCCCATCCCTGACCCATGAGTAGTAAAACATGGCTCCAATTTAAATTTATCACAACTCACTGTTCGCACACGTGAAGATTGGTCAAAACCCGTGAGTTTGTCTCCACAGGAGATGCTCAAGCTTGCCACAAAAACTACTAACACGAGCATAAAGAGTTTCATTCGATTTTTCTTAAAATGACTTAGATTTTTCATGGTAATACTCCTTCGACAGGACATAAAAAACCATAAAGATAATTAGTTGACTGGCCGCTCCGGGCCATGAGGGCGGTCACTGTTATCTGATCCTAATTGGCCAACAGAAAGCATCACCGTACAATGAGTTGCCTGAGTCGAGCATGAGTTGATCAACTCAAGGAGGCGATTTATTTTAAATGTACATTG
>CAZTKR010000314.1:0-4593 GCA_964614115.1 uncultured bacterium
TATTGTGACTGGCCTCTGAAAGAACAGTTGAAACTCTTCAAATTGCTTCCCGCAGAAAAGCTGGATGTTTCCCTGAGTCCCGAATTATTCATGCAGCCACGTAAGTCGGTATCGGGTGTCATCGGTATTGGTAAAAAGAATGAATTGATATCGAATGGAAACGCTTGTCTCAATTGCACGAATGTCACTTGTAAGTATAGGAGGAAATAATTCAGGATAATAACAAACGAAAAAAATTATTAAATTTAAATGTTCAACCCAAGTCAGTACAATATCACCCCCTCACTACTCAAGAAATTCAGAAGATCCATGAGACCAGCATGCACGTGCTGGAAGAAGTAGGCTTTCAAGTCCATGTGCCGGAAGCTTTGAATCTGTTTGCCGAGGCCGGGGCGGTGGTTGACCGGGAGAATCGCACGATCCGGATCAAGGAATCGCTGGTCAAGGAGTTGATCTCAACGGTTCCTCCTCATTTGAAGCTTTACGGACGCGATTCAGAGAATGATATGACGCTTGGTGCCGGAAACGTTTATTTTGGCACGGGAGGTACAGCGCTAAATGTCATCGATTATGATGGTGATGTTCAGCGGTCTGCCAGTATGAACGATTTGATAGACATCATCCGTATCGTGGATAAGATGGAGCACATCCACTTTATGCTTCTCCCTACGTATCCCAATGAAATCGCTGTCGAACATGTAGACATCAATCGTTTTTATGCAGGATTAAAATACACGTCAAAACACATCATGGGGGGTGTTTACACCTCTCAGGGTATCGATGATGTGATCACGATGGCCGAAAAAATAGCCGGTAGTCCCGAAGCGCTCAGAGAGAGGCCGTTTATTTCCATGATTGCATGCAGTATCAGTCCACTCCGGTTGGACAGTAAGTATGGAAGCTTCATGATGCAAACGGCCCGGAAGGGGATTCCCACGGCTGTGCCCGTGGAACCCCTTTGCGGTGCCACGGCGCCGGTTACTTTAGCGGGCACACTGGTCATCCAGAACTGTGACGGATTGATCAACATTATGCTGACCCAGCTGACCAATCCCGGAGCACCTGTCATATACGGTTGCGTGGCTACTTCGGTGAGTCTTCACGATGTCCGGTACTTGGGCGGTCCCGTAGAGAGCGGAATGATCAATGCAGCCACGGCTCAATTAGCCCGATATTATGGCTTTCCCTATTATTCCACGGCAGGTATTAGCGATTCCAAAGTCCTGGATGCACAATGCGGATATGAGACGGCCATCAATAACCTTCTGGTGGGATTGGCTGGAGGCGATTTGGTACACGATGCGGCTGGACTCATGGAGTTTGCCACATCCGTCAGCAAGGAAAAACTGGTCATTGACGACGAGATACTGGGCATGGTTCTCCGGGCCGTGCGTGGCATAGACATCAACGAAAATACACTGGCAGAAGACGTCATTAAATCCATCGGTCCCGGCGGTAATTTCATCGCCCACAGGCACACTCGGAAATACATGTATCGGGAACACTATACACCGCGTTTGAGCAATCGTCAACCGCGTGAACTCTGGCAAGTGGAAGGAGCAAAAACCACAGAAGAAACAGCCCATGATAGAGTGATGGCCATCCTTTCGGATCGGCCCAATCACTACATCAATGAGACCGTTGATGCTGAGTTACTGAACACATTTCCTCATATCGAAGCCGAATACCTGCCGATAGAGGTAAGCGGATGATTATTATCGGAGAGAAAATCAACGCCTCTCGAAAATCCATCGCCAAAGCCATTCTTTCGCGGGACGCCAGCGTCATACAGAATCAGATAAAGAAGCAGGATTGTGCGGGTGCCGATTATATCGATCTGAATGCCGGCACGGGTGTCGGGGATGCCGATAAAGAATTTGACGACATGCGGTGGCTCATTGATCTGGCTCTCGAATCAACCGATAAGCCATTGGGCATCGATTCTGCCGACTCACGTATTATCCGCAAAGCAGCAGAGTATCTTGAAGGTAAACGGACATGGCTGTTGAATTCCGTGAAAAACGATAAAGACGTTCTCGATACACTGATGCCAGTAGCAGCCGAACACGGATGCGCCGTGATTGCATTGTCCATGAGCGGGAAAGCGATACCCGAAGATGTTACATCACGCATCGACAACTGTCGGGATATTTTTGAGTCAGCGAAAAAAGCCGGTGTACAAGAACAGAACCTGTTTTTCGATCCGTTGGTCATGCCCATATCATCGAATACGATATACGGGAAACTGGCGATGGATACGTTACGAGGACTGAAGGAAACGTTCCCTCACTCTAAGACCACCATGGGTATTTCGAACTGTTCCTTTGGGCTTCCTCATCGATTCCAAATTAATGGAGCTTTTCTTTTAACTGCCATTGTCTGCGGCCTGGACTCGGCTATTTGTGATCCCACTCACTCTGAAACGAAACACGCTATCATCCTGGGAGAGTTGGTGAGTGGTAGAGATAGGCACTGTCGTAGATACACCCGAGCCGCGCGCAAGGGTGAATTTACAAAAATTGCCATACCTCAATAATCGATTTCTCAAGATGAAAATGCCGGAGAATCAAGCAAAAGTAAATCCTTATGCCGCTGCCGTGAAGGCAGCTCGGAAAGCCAGGGAGGCGAGCCGGACGCTCCGAAGGGTTCCGACGGTTATGAAAAACCGGACGCTTCATATACTCTCAGAACTCTTGCAGAAACATATGAAAAACATCGTCACAGAGAATGGAAAAGATTTAAAACAGGCTCGAACGTCCGGTCTCCCACAAGCCCATATCAATCGGTTGATTTTTGACGCCCCCAAGATTGAAGCGAGGATTCGTTCGTTGCAAAAAATCCAACGTTTGCCCGATCCGGTGGGTCGTATGGAAAAGATGGGAGTCATGGAGAATGGAATCACGTACGGACGTATGCGCGTCCCCCTGGGTGTGATTCTGATGATTTACGAAGCGAGGCCCCATGTGACCATCAACGCCGGGGCCTTTGCTTTGAAGTCGGGTAACGCCATCATTCTGAAAGGCGGCTCAGAAGCCAGTCATTGTTTAACACTTCTCTCCCGGCTCTGGAAAGAGGCGTTAATCCAGTCCGGGCTTATCGCCGATGCCGTCCAGGTCGTTACCCTCGGTCATGATGAAGTGATGCATTTGTTATCAAAACCGGATCTTATCGATCTGGTGATTCCCAGGGGCGGCAAAGCACTCATCGAATCGGTATGTAAATCATCGAAGATTCCGGTGATCAAACATTTTGAAGGAAACTGTCACGTCTATATCGGTCGCCATGCACATCGAGAAAAAGCATTGTCCATTATTCTCGATTCCAAACTTTTGATGCCAGGTGTATGCAACGCGGCCGAATCGCTGCTCATTGATCGGTCGATGATCGACTGGCTACCCGATTTGGCCGAGGCACTCCATCACCATGAGATCGAAATCCGAGGCTGTCCAGAGGCTATTCAACGGATCGATACGTTAAAACCTGCTACGGAGGAAGATTATGGTACCGAATACTTAGATACCATTTATTCGTTAAAAGTGGTAGATGGTGTCGATGAGGCCATCATGCATATTAATAACTACGGCTCTGGGCATACGGATACAATCGTGACAGAGGATTACAGTGATTCACAAAAATTCATAAAGGAGGTGGATTCCTCTGTCGTGCTGGTGAATGCCTCTACCATGTTCTGTGACGGGGAATCGTTGGGCATGGGTGCAGAGATTGGTATTTCCACGGATAAGCTGCATGCCCGCGGTCCCATGGGGCTGGAAGAATTGACGAGTTACAAGTTTGTCCTCTGGGGTGAAGGACAGGTTATGGGTGAATGAAGACGTATGAAAGATATCGCAGACTATTTTAAGAAAGGTTTTAAGAGAGCGGTAAAAGAGCGTAGCAGTGCCCGGCGCATTGGCGCTGAACTCAAATTCCCCATGGTCGATGGAGAAGGAAACGCCGTACGCATGGACGATGTGAGGCGTCTCTGGCAATTTCTGGGTGAAAAAGGATGGCATTTGCAGACCGATTCTTTTACGGGTGACATTGTAGGAGCAACCATTCCCGGACCGATGAATGATACGGTGGCTTCCAGCGAAACCGGCTTCTGTAAAGTAGAATTTTCTCTGGCGCATGTAGCCGATATCCATGAGTTGTCCGATAAAATGCACTGGCTGCGGAGCCTGCTCCGAGAGTTTTCCGATACCCATGAAAAATATCTGTTGGGTTTTGGTACTCAGCCGAAAACTCCTCCCGGTAAACACCTGAAGATGGAGAAAGCCCGAAACGTGTTCTGGGAGAAAGTTTTTGGATCCAACCGCCATATTCCTCCAGAGAAAGGAGATGATGTTCACCTCTTCACGGTTTCGGCGTCCTCACAAATCCATCTGGATGTATCGTTCGATGAGGCTGTAAGAGCCGTTAATGTATTTAATGGCCTCTCCGGTGCTCAATTGGCCTTAACGGCCAATTCAAATATTTGGAAAGGGGATGTCGATAATAACTATAAATGTGTTGGAGAGATGTTTTGGGATTGGTGGGATCCTGGCAGCGAACGTTTTGGCATGCCCCACAAACCTTTTAAGAATCTGGATGATT
>CAZTKR010000315.1:0-4574 GCA_964614115.1 uncultured bacterium
TGAATCGGGATATTTAAAAAAACCGGACCTATATATTGGACGAACCGGATAATCAATTCGTCTACACTTGGGATGTAAAAAGGTGACGGTTTATGAAATCCTTTTCAATATAACACTAAAACGATATTTTCGTCAATGCTGTATCGTCGAATAACAACCTTTTTAAAGAGTGGATTAATTATAATAACACCAAATTATGATAAATAATCATGAAAAAGTCAATCATTTTTTATACATTTAAGTGGGCTCGCGTTGGAGAATCCGATTTGCAAACACGAACACTTGCATATTCTAAATTCACACCATTAGATGATACCGACGATGAAGAAAAAAATCGTCTGGACCCATAAAGTAGTACTTTTGAAGAACCCATATACCATACCGCCACTTTAAAAAAGAGGATTCTCACAACGACGATAACTACCATGCAATATACATTCAAGAAAAATTCCAGCAGATTATGGATGTTCACATTATCCGAACATAGATACAGAGAAACCTTTTTAACGAGGAATGCGTATTAAAACAAAACATGGAACGGTCGTGGAGCTTATGTGATCCCTATCCTTCATACTCACAATCTCTGTAAGGCGTATCGGAAAGGCAGCGTGAAGGTCAATGCACTGCATGCCGTGTCTTTCGAAGTCCGGGAGGGAGAATTCGTCTCCATCGTGGGACGCTCGGGTTCTGGTAAATCTACCCTGTTGAACCTTATCGGAGGTCTGGATACGGCTTCATCGGGCGAAATACGCGTTCGCAACAAGGATCTGACGTGCATGAAACGCCAGGAACTGGCCCTTCACCGGCGTAAAACCGTGGGCATGATATTCCAGTCGTTCAATCTGATTCCATCGCGAACGGCTCTGGAAAACGTCACCCTGGCACTGGCCTTCGGTGGCATGCGCCGTCGCGACCGAAAGCCCAAGGCCGTCGATATACTGACCCGGGTGGGTCTTTCGGGTCGGTCCGATCACAAGCCGGGCGAACTCTCCGGCGGAGAAGCCCAGCGCGTGGCCATTGCCCGGGCACTGGCCAACGAACCCATCATCCTCCTAGCCGATGAACCCACGGGCAACCTCGACAGCAGCACCGCGTCGGAAATCGTCGAACTCCTCCAAACACTGAACCGCCGGCAGGGGGTGACCGTGCTCATGGTCACCCACGACGAAGTTTCTGCCTCGGCCGTATCACACCGCCTTTTCCGTCTCCTGGACGGTAGAATCGTCGATGAAAAAAGCCTGAGGGGTATGCCATGAGGATGGACGATCAGTTTATACTGGGCATGGCCAACCTGTGGCGTACCAAACTGAGGACGATTCTGACCACACTGGGTGTGACCATCGGTATCGGTGCACTGGTATCCATGGTATCCTTCGGCACGGGCATGCAGAAAAACGTGACCCAGCAGTTCAAAGAAAACGACCTCTTCACGAGCCTGCAGGTCACGCCCGGCAAAATCGATATCGATGAAGCCATGTCCGGGAACGTGGAAAGCGTCGTCGAATCCCTTCAGGAGGACACACCCGTCCTGGACGATAGCCTACTGTCGCAGATACGCCGGATACCCGGTGTGGCCATCACCTTCCCAGAGGTCCAGTTTCCCGTGAAACTCAAACTCGGGGATCACGACACCCGCACCACTCTCCGAGCTCTGCCCGCCGACATGGGTCGATACAAACCTTACAACCAGCTCGGTCACGGCCGGTTTTTTACCGACGATTCCGTCTCTGCGGCCATCGTCAGTCCACGGGTGTTAAAGAGACTGAAGGTGATACTCCAGGAAGGGAAAGAACCGGCGGACATTTCCCTGGAAGATTCACTGAAGGGTATACGATCCCTTCCCGCCGATTCCATTCTGGGCAGGGAATTGGAGATCATCACGGCCGTCGTGGACATAGCTGCCATGACAAGAAATCCGTTCCGTTTCCTCCAGCCCGCGACCACACCGCCCATGACAGAAAGCCTTACACGACTTCCCATAACGGGTATCCGTCAACCTCCGGGGGCCTTCGAGGGTGGCGGCTGGCTCGATGCCGGCATCGTCGTCCCCATCCGAACAGCGGATGCCATCCCCAGGCTGGGGTTCTCCAATGTCTGGTCCCTTCTCTCCCGGTCGGCGGATTCCCAGGGGTACTCCTCCCTGTACGTCCGGTTGGAGTCCATCGCTGATATCGACACCGTAAAATCAAAAATAGAGAACATGGGCTTCGGCGTGTTCTCCATCCTCGATCAGCTTAAGGAGATACGCCGGGGATTCATCATCTTCGATGCCGTCCTGGGTACGGTGGGCGCCATCGCATTGATCGTGGCCGCCCTGGGCATCATCAACACCATGGTGATGTCTATCCTGGAAAGGAGACGGGAAATCGGGGTGATGAAAGCCATCGGTGGCAGCGAGACCGAAATCAAGAACATCTTCTTCTTCGAGGCGGGATCCATCGGACTCCTGGGGGGTGTCTTGGGACTCATCCTCGGCTGGATCGTAACCCGAATCGCCAACGTCGTGGCCAACTACTATATTGCCAGAGAGGGCGGCCCCCATGTGGACTTGTTTTACATACCCCTCTGGCTGATTTTGGGGGCCATGGCTTTTTCGATTCTCGTCAGTCTGCTGGCTGGACTCTATCCTGCTATCCGGGCCGCTCGCGTCGATCCGGTGGAGGCGTTACGGCACGACTGAAAGGCACCTTTTCCGGAAAAATCGAGACATCCGACATTTTCCGTACATAAAGAAAAGGGGTATGCAAATCAGACATACCTCTTATAATATTCATACCGATGAATATGTTATTCTGTTATAAAACCGATCACGCTACTATTCGTCGAACGCGTCTCCCCTCCATCTATCTTGTATAGGATGCCGGTAAGCGCATGGCCTCCCTACTTCTCCTCTGCGAGAATCCCCCTCAACTCCCGCTGAAGTTTTTGCGCCTTGGCCAGTGCCTCCAGGAGCTGGTCCTCGGCAGTTTCATCCTCCTTGGGCCGAACATCCCACGCCTGCTTCAGCGTGTCGTATGTTTGGTCCACTTTCTTCAGTAAAAACATTACCATTTCTTTTTTCGTGGGGATGCGATCCTTCAGCATCACCCTCGGTCCGCGGTAAAAGCCCAGCTTTTCCTGTTCTTCTTTCGAGAGCACCCATTTTATCTCATCCGCCCCGCTGAGTTTCTGCTCCGCAAAAAGACGAAACCGCTCATCCCTCTTCAGTCGTTCTGTGAGACCTTCCATCGTAAAATCCAGGGAGGAAGACTCCTGCTCCAGCATCCCCCACACCCACTTGACGGGCACGATGAAAGACTCCGCCTCTTCCAGTATCACGACGATCTTTTCCAGTACATCATCCATAAGCAGTAACGCATCCCGGTTAAAGAATTTGCTCCATGCAGGCAACCACGACGCGAGATTGAGAATCGCGAATTTTTTCAAATACGACCCTCGCATGCGTGTCTTGCTGTATCATCTCCGTGAGTTCGTCCACCGTCTTCTCCGTCAAGAAAATCTGTAGAAAGCGATCCGCTCGGGTCGTGTCTCTGAAAAGAGAGATGGTCAGACCCTGACTCCTCCAGGATTCTTTCAGCTCTTCGATGGCCTGGACAAACTCGGATTGATCCTCGGCGTCCATATCAAATAGAAACGTGATCAAGTTCATAATATATTTTAAGGAATAAATGTTTGAGAATCAAGGAGAAATTCGTGTGTCTTGCGTTGAGAAAATGCGAACGTGCGGGCGAAAGATCGTGATCGACTTGACAAGACTTGATACAGGATGTAGGGTGTCTCCCCCTCCTATCCCATCGCCTGAACACAGAGCGTCCGTACCCTCTGAATGGCCTCCTCGATCTTCGATACCGCTTCTCCGCTTCCCCGGGCCATGCTGGGGCTTCCCCCACCCCGTCCCTGTACGATGCGGCACGCTTCTTCCATCCACGGACGCACATCCACCTCCACAGACGACGACCTGCCGAAGTAGAGGTGTGCTCGCTTCTCCTTCAAACCGATGAGGGCGACGATGCCTTCGTGCCGCACGAGGTGACCGACGAGGCTCTGTACTTCACCCGGATCGCGATTCTCGAACAGCCTTGTGATGAGCTTATATGTGCCAATAGGTTCTGATTCATCGAGCAACTGCAGCGCCTCGATCTTCAGGGTTTCCTCCAACAGGGATTTGATTCTTCTGGCCGCCGCCTTTTTTTCCTCCTTCCATCGGAGCACCATGGCCGGAACATCGTCCTCTCCGGCAGTCATCGTCTGACAGACATCCCGTAATACGTCCGTTTTCTTCTGATAATCCCTCAAGGCCCTCTCGCCGCAGAGAAACGTCACCCGCGTCCCTCCCTTGTACCGTTCCCATCGGACGACTTTAATCATGCCCACCTCGCCCGTCCTTCGGACATGCGTCCCGCAGCATCCCGAAAAATCGAATCCTTGTATTTCGACGACACGAAGGTCGTCCTCTTCCTTGGGAGGCTTTCTCAGAGGAACGGTGTGTCTCTGGTCGAACGGCACATGACGGATGAGAACCTCCCGATCTTCGAACACGATGCGGTTGGCGAATTGCTCTGTCTGGGCTATCA
>CAZTKR010000316.1:0-4550 GCA_964614115.1 uncultured bacterium
GACCGTTTTGTATTATAATAGAGGAAGAATCCGGAGATTTTGCTATGATCGAGCCATTACGATTGGGCATCAGCACGTGCCTGCTTGGTGAGAACGTACGCTACGACGGCGGGCACAAACTGGATCGCTATCTCAGGGATGTCGTGGGCCGATTCGTGGACTGGGTTTCCGTGTGCCCGGAAGTCGAATGCGGACTCCCGGTTCCCCGAGAACCGATGCGTCTGATGGGCGAACCCCTTCACCCGCGTCTGGTAACCAGCCGAACGAACATCGATCACACACAGCGCATGCAGAAATGGATTCGGAAAAAACTGCCCGAACTGGAAAAGGAAGACCTGTGCGGTTTTATCTTCAAGACCCGATCACCCAGTTCGGGAATGCGGGACGTGAAGGTATACACGGAAAAGGGTCATCCGAGCAATAAAGGTGTCGGCCTTTTTGCCAGGGCCTTCATGGAACGCTTTCAGCATATACCCGTCGAGGACGAGGGGCGTCTGCACGACGCCGGTCTCCGGGAAAATTTTATCGAACGTGTGTTCGTCTTTTATCGATGGAAGCAAACTCTGAAAAAAGGAAGGACGGTCAGACATCTCGTCGATTTTCATACGGATCACAAACTCCTGATCATGGCCCACAGCCCTCAGCTCCTGCGGGATTTGGGGAAGGTTGTTGCCGGGGCCAAAGACAAGACTCCCCAGGCGGTCTTCGACGCCTACTTCATCACCCTGATGAAAGCGCTGCGGCTGCAGGCAACGGTCAAGAAGAATGTAAACGTCCTCCAGCATATGATGGGGTATTTCAAGAAGATCATCTCGGCCGACGAGAAACAGGAGCTCCTGGAAATCATAAATCAGTACCACCGTGGGCTGGTGCCCCTCATCGTTCCCATCACGCTGTTCAACCACTACATCCGCAAGGTCGATCAACCCTACCTGAAGCGCCAGGCATACCTGAATCCCCATCCCATCGAGATGATGCTCCGGAATCATGTGTGAAGCCTCGTGACGATTTTCCGGTGACGCTCCATCGTATCATAATCTCAACAGACAGATAATTAAGATAATTGATCGAACGCTTTCGTCCAGAAAACCGATGATTCACGTCCCGGATTTCTCGTAATAAAATAAGGGATCAATTCCCACGATGCAAGCGTACAACAGTAACCCGTCGGAATTGGGCGATGGCTCTCATGTTTTAAGGCACTCCTCAAGCAGACCGGCGGATCATCGATTCTGCAACAGCAGGGAGAAAGAAAGGATGCTTATTCGATTCAAAAAATATCTGTTCGTGACGATGTGTCATGTCTTTTCGGGGACGATCCTACTCTCAGGAGTGTTGGTCGTTATTCCGGCAGCAGACGTTACGGCATCATCTCTGATGGAGATAACAACCATGCAGCAGTATGAGACGATTCATGATAGCTTGGGCGTATTCCCTGAAGTCGAGGGCTCCAATCTCAACGGTCAAAAATTTCGCCTTCCCCAAGACTTGGAGGGCAGGGTGAACATCGTACTGGTGGCCTTCCAGAGGGAGCAGCAGACCGACATCGATACCTGGCTTCCCGCTCTTGATTCTCTGGCTCAAGACCATTCTGAACTGAATTATTATGAGCTTCCCACCATCTCTCGGATGAATCCCGTCATCCGATGGTTCATCACGCGGGGCATGCGTGGCGGCATCGACGACCCGGAGGCCCGTTATCGGACCATCACCCTGTTCATCGACAAGGAGCCATTCCAGGAGGCTTTAAACATCGCCCACGAGGATACGATTTATATTTTCTTAGTCGAACCACAAGGACACGTGCTCTGGCGGACCGAGGGCGTGTACTCCGATGACAAAGGAAGGGAACTCAGGCAGGCCGTACTGGCAGTCCTGCGGAATTCCCTAAAATAGTAAACCGTATTCACATGATATAGGATAGCACGGAGGCAACCATGATTCCAAGACGATATTTTGGGATAGCACTGTCGGTTATTTTACTTGCGGGATACCTTCCCCTGCGAGCCCAGTTCCACGTTGACATCGAGACAGGCGTGGTCTTCAGCGGATACAACGATGTCCGAATTCCCAACGAAACCGGCACTTTGATTTCACTGTCGGAAGAACTGGAAACAGATCCCAAGGTGTTCTATCGCGTACGCGTGGGTTACCGGTTCAAGGAACGTCATCTCGTCTCGGCACTTTTCGCGCCGTTGACCCTTCAATCCCAGGGCCAGGTGGATAGAACGGTTCACTTCGAGGGCCATGATTTTCCTCCCAACACGCCCCTGGAGGCCCTGTTTCGCTTCAATTCATACCGCCTCACGTACAGATACGCCCTGCTCAATTCCGACCGGTTGACCATCGGCATCGGTCTTACCGGAAAGATACGCGACGCCGAAGTACGCTTGACAGGGGGTGGTGCGGAGTCGAAGAAAACGAACGTGGGCTTTGTGCCCCTGATAAACTTCGCCTTTTATTGGAGATTTGCCCGAACGTTGGGATTCTCCCTCACAGGAGATGCTGCGGCAGCTTCTCAGGGTCGCGCCGAGGATGTCCTGGCGGCTCTCATCTACCAGGCAACGCCGCGTCTCAGAATAAAACTGGGTTACCGCTTGCTGGAGGGAGGTGCCGACGTGGACGAGGTGTACAACTTCACGTGGCTGAATTACGTGGTCGGCGGTCTCACGTTTACGTTTTAAACGGAAAGACCCTTATTGTGCTTATCTGGAAACAGGTATCCTGAGCATCTCACGACGACTATTCTTGCGCGATTTCGGCATGTAGAAAAAGGGCACAACGACGTACTGAACACGATTCATCGTTCATATCGGCTACGTATCCCGATTAACGAAGCGTCTCCTTCACCAAGGCCACCGGCTTAAGAAGCCTGTACACCGGAACGGTCTGCAACCTTCTCCGCCACTGGGTCACCAGATACCGGTCGTAGAAATTCCAAACCATAAAGCCGTCGTCGCTCTCAGGCTCCAGAAGATAGGCGGCTAAACTCCCCAGCCGCTGGGCCGTACTGACAAAAAACGTGCCCTCTGGGAATGTCTTTTCCTCTGTGATGTATTCGCCCTTCACCGTATTCGTATGATGTCCCTGATAGACGTTCTCATCTGCCTTGAGTTCCGTAAGGCGATAGGATTCCACCTCCACAGACGCCGGCCTTCGAAGGATTTCCACCGTAATCCCGTGCTGCAAGAGTTTCTTCGCAATCCCCGGATCGTTGATAGCGATAAAATAACCCGCTGGGAACGGAACGGATCGCTTCGGCACGAACTTGCAGCAGTAGGGCACCTTGTACGTTCGTTTTTTATCCGTCTTGGTGACCAGGGGCCACGTCCCCTCGCGGGGCGTGACCTCCATCTCCCATCCCCGTATGGTCAGCTTCTCATCGTAGGCCTGCAGGTCGTACTCGACATGGAACAGATCCGTCTCCGCCGGCCGGATGCCTCGTTTGATCGTTGATCGATCCGCCTCTTCGACGAGCGCCTGAATGGCCTCCTTGTTGGCATCGCAGTATTCCAGGAGCGACCGGAGAAAGGAGTAACATCCCCATACACGGGTCTTAAAATCGGCATAGGCATAGTTTTCGTTCAGGATGGACAATCGATTCCGCAGACCCACATAGTTGGTGATGTATCGACATTCGGGCCCAGCCGTACGCCATCCCTTCTCAGGATTTTGGGCATCCATAAAATTCCCGTAGGGAATGGCCATAACATCGTATCGATCCCTCATGTTTTTTTCCACCCAAGGCATCATCGTTGTCCGCAGAAAGTCGATGATCGATACCGGGCCGTTGGGATTGAACCCCCACACATAGGTTACCGGCTCTTCATGATAAGACCCGTTGGTCGTATGACAATCCACAAAGAGCGCCGGGTCCCAGTGGTTGAGTATATTCTGAACCATGCCCTGAACTTCGGGACTCTCCATCTTAACGGCATCGCGGTTGAGATCGAGGTCTTGGCCGTTGTACCGTACGCCCGCCAGTTCGGGACCATTGTCCCGTCGGTTCTTGCCGAACTTCTCGTTGCCATCGGCGTTAAAGATGGGAGCCATCAGGATGACCAGGTTGTCGAGAAATGGGGGTGTGTCGGCCAGCAGGATATCCCGGGCTAGCATGAGGGTGGCTTCCTTGCCCTCGACCTCGCCGGCATGAATGTTGGCCTGAAAATACACCACCATCCGGTTGTCACGTTTCAGGTCCAGCGGCGACGCCGGCACCGGATCGCCCATGACCAGGAGGGGAACTTTTTTTCCCTCAGTGCTAACGCAGATCGTTTCCACACGGAACAGAGGGCTCCGGCTCTGCAGCTCTTGGATGAATGCCATGACATCGGCGTACGTCGAAGTCTCCTGATACTCGCTGGATTCGGCAGTCGTGAGCAGGGTCTTTTCCCCGGCACCGGAAGATGGAGGATGCATGATGTTTAAAATCGATAAAAGTGTAACTACAAGATAGACATTTCCTTTTTTCATCGGTCTTTCCTTTCTTATTCGTGTCCCCTTGAGAATTATTAAATATACCTGAAATGTTGGCCTAAGTCAAGGAGCAA
>CAZTKR010000317.1:0-4514 GCA_964614115.1 uncultured bacterium
TAACTGTTGAGAGTCTGCCGGTTACATGCTGTAGCGGTTCATCAGCTGGAGAATATCATCGATCTCGGCCTGGGTGATCTTCTGGTCAGCTATGGTAGCCAGCATCTTTTTCGCCAGCAGGTTCATCTCCGTGGGCGTGATGCGGTTCTGGGAGAATGCATCGGCGAACCGTCGGGCGCTGGTGGCGATGACTTCCTGGTTTTGACCGATATACGCCTTGGGCACGGTCTGAACCGTGCGCTCGACAACACGATCCACAGCGATGTCTGTGGCCTTCTCGATAACTGCCTGCGGGTGCCGGAGAAGATACCCGGCCAGTCCCACGGCCACAGCCGCCGATACCAGCACACCCACAAAAAATCCCAAGAAAAACACGCCTGTTCTGGGAGATCTTCTATATGCTCTCCGTTCCACTGTCGTTTCTCTCCTTTTTATTTTCCGTCCCTAATGTAATGAAAAACGATTACGTTTTCATGAGCTGTTCATCGGTTTTAAGTTTATTATCGCCCGGATAAGTACCCTATTTGTCCCAGATAATCAGGATGACCTTTTTCGTCCCGGATTTTTTCACCACACCCCATCCTGCTTCGCTTCGCATTCCGGGCATTTGCCTTGGGTAATACGGTTGCTGGACACCTGGAATCCCCACCGTTTGATGAGCAACGCACCACATGCATGGCAGAATGTGCTCTCCCGTTCCTCGCCCGGCACGTTCCCCGAATACACGTACCGAAGCCCGATTTCCAGCCCGATGCGGCACGCCTTCTGTATCGCTTCCACGGGTGTCACCGGCCGGTCCAGCATCCGGTACGTGGGATGGAACCGGCTGATGTGCCACGGAATGCCCGGATCGACCTCGTGGATAAAGCCTGCGATGTCCTTGAGCTCGTCATCGGAGTCGTTCAGGCCCGGTATCAAAAGCGTGGTGACCTCCACCCAGATACCCAGTGCCTTCATCTGCCGTATGGAATCCAGCACCGGCTGGAGCCGTGCCCCGCAAATGTTCCGGTACGTCTCGTCTTTGAACGCTTTCAGGTCCACGTTGGCCCCATCCAGGTACGGGGCGATCTTCTCCAGAGAGGCTTCCGAAAAAAAGCCGTTGGTCACAAAGATGTTCTTAATGCCCTCTTCACGGGCCAACAGGGCCGTATCGTAGGCATAATCCCAGAAAACGACCGGTTCGGTATACGTGTAGGCGATGGTCCGGCACTGCTGATCCAGGGCTGCCTTGACCACGGCTTCCGGCGGCACATCATGGCCCTGAATCCGATCCCGGTCCCGAGGCATCTGGGAGATGTCGGCGTTCTGGCAGTTCAAGCAGTGCATGTTGCAACCCACCGTGGCAATGGAAAACGACCGCGTCCCCGGGTAAAAGTGAAACAGGGGTTTTTTCTCGATGGGGTCTACGTTCATGGCGATGGCTTTCCCGTAAACCAGACTGTACAGCGTGCCGTCTCTGTTCTCCCTCACTCCGCACACGCCCCGCTTCCCGGGTGCGATGGTACACGTATGGGCGCAGGTAAAGCATTGCACCCGTTCGTCATCGAGTTTTTTGTAGAGCGTGACCTCCTTCATGCCCAACCGCCTCCTTTCTACGATATACATGCAGGATTTCGACTGACGAGCACAGATAGAGCCTACATTCAACATTTCAACGCTTAGCTCGAACCGGATGGCATTACTAGATCAGCAATGTCACGCCTCGCATCACAATACCGAGTACCAGCGCAAGAATGAACGTGAATCCAACGATGATGAGGGTGGGTTTGAGTCGAATCTGTTTGATGAGCACACCGATAGTAGCGACACACGGAATGTAGAACACGACAAAAATCGTAAACACCAGAATCTGACCATACGTCATCACCGTGTCGACATTCGTCGTTCCCAGCGTCTGGAAGAGCATGAGCATCGACAGCTCTTTGCGCAGAATGCCGAATATCAGGGTGAATCCCACCTCCTTGGGCAGTCCCAGGAGTGCGGTGATGGGAGACAGGATACTGTTAATCGTGACATTCCATCCGAAATACTCGGTGAAAGCCAGAATACCGCTTCCCACGATGAGCAAGGGCCAGGCGATGAGGATGAAATCCTTCAGGCGGAACCATGTCTTCATCAACGCGATCTTCAAGCGGGGCACCTGGTACACGGGTATTTCCAGCACCATACCCGGCGTCACTTCCGGGAGGAGTCGCGAGAACAGGGCCCCGGATAAGGCGATGACTACGAGATTCAAGACGTAAATGGCCAGTGCCGCATTTCCTCCCAAATAGTATCCCACCAATCCGAAAATAATCGTCATGCGAGCCGCGCAGGGGACCATGGCCGCGATGAGGGAAGCAATGAACCGGTCGCGGGGCGATTCCATGATTCGGGTAGCCATGACTGCCGGCACGTTGCACCCATATCCAAGAACAGCCGGGATGATGGCCTTGCCGTGCAGTCCGATGCGGTGCATGAACGTATCCATCAGAAACGCCACCCTGGGAAGATACCCAACATCCTCCAGAATGGCAAGTCCTAAAAGGAATGGGAACAGATAGGGCAGTACGATGGCAATGCCGCCGCTGATGCCCTGAAGCGCGCCTGTCACGATGATGGAAAGGAGTGATTCCTGCGGCAATCGGGTGCCGATGGATTCGATGACGCGGTTGAAGAAGTCCATCATGGGCGTCTCGATGATAGACCCGAATTTAAAAATGGCATTAAAGAATGCATACAGAAAGACCGCCAGGAACACGTAGCCCCACAGGTTGTGCATGAGCACATCGTCCAACCGGTAGCGCCAGTCCCTCTGGGGCTTCTTGATGGTGCTCACCTCTTCAAAGATGGACATAGACAGAGCATGCCGCTCCGAACTGATCACCTCATCGGAAGACTTCCCGTGGCTCTGGGCCAGACTGCGCCTGCACTCGGACACTGTTTTCATCAGTCCGGGACGAACCGTGGTAATCTGGTTTTCGAAAAACTGATCCATTTCCAGGAGCTTGGTGGCCAGCAGATGTTTTGAAAACGGTATGTCTTTCTTCGTGAGCTGATTCAATTTTTGCTGCAATTGAGCGATCACCTTCTCCACATCCCGGCTCACAAGTATGTGGCGTCCCTTCCTGCCCGATTGCGCCGTTCTCAAGGCCACGCGAAAAAGTTTCCGTATGCCCCTGCCCCGGGATGCTACCGTCGTCACCACAGGAATGCCCAGCCTGGCCGAAAGCTTCTCCGTTTCTATTATAATGCCTTTCCTCGCAGCCTCGTCTATCATGTTCAGACAGAGCACCATGGGAATCCCGAGTTCCAACAGTTGGAGCGTCAGTTCCAGGCTCCGGCTGAGGAGCGAGGCATCCATGACGTTGACAACAACATCCACGGGCTGGGTGAGAAGGTAGCGCTGCGTTTCCTGATCTGCCTGATCCAGCGAGGTCAGGGAATACACGCCCGGCAGGTCGACCAGATCGTATGTCTGATGTTCGATGCGGACATGGCTCTGGGTGTATGTGACCGTGGCGCCCGGGAAATTGGCCGTCACGGACCGGTAGCCCGCCACTTCGTTGAAGAGCGTACTCTTGCCGCAGTTGGGCTGGCCCACCAGAACGATCTTGGGATGCTTAACGTGATTCAGCTGCTCCGACTCGATGTAGTGTCTATGTCTCCTCATTCGCCCCGCTGGTTGGCTGTGTGACCAGTACTTTTCTTGCCATTCCTCTTCCCACGGCGACTTCTGTGCCGTGCACCTGAACGAGTATCGGCCCGCCCATGATACCGCTTCGTCTGACCACTATCCTGTCTCCTGGATGAATCCCCAGCCGGTTCAGGCGCTGGCGAATTCCCCATCCCCCTTGTATCTCAACGACCCGAAGGGTCTGTCCCATATCTGCACGATCTAATGTGAACGCATTGACCATCCATACTCCTCTTCATTTAACCAATTATACGGCCTGTTTGCCAAGCCACTTCAATCTTCGCGATTGGCCGTTTCCAGGAACCGGACCAGGCTCTTCAGCGTCTCAGGGCTGATGGCATGCTCCATACTACAGGCGTCTTTTTCGGCAATCTCTGCATCGAGCCCCAGGATTTGGGACAGAAAATCTTTGACCACCCGGTGGCGGGAGCAGATGTCCTCTGCCACTTTCGATCCTTTGGGCGTGATGCCCACCAGGTCGTAGCGCTGGTGATACACCAAATCCTGTTTTTCCAGGTTCTTTATTGCGCCGGATACACTCGGCATGGTGATATCCATTTTTTCCGCGATATCTTTAACGCGGACGTAGCCCCTCTCCCTGTCCAAGGCATAAATGGTTTTTAGATAATCTTCCATACTGGGAGAAAGCTTCACTGCCATAAGGTTCCCCACAGGTTAGATACGTTTAACAAAGTTAGGCATGCCTAATATACGATTCTAAAACTAAAAAGCAAGCGGTTTTTTTGAATATTGAATTTTGTTTCACAGTCGTTTATGTGACTATTTATTCTTGACAAATATCATTAAATTTACTATAATTATTCAGTAAACATTCTTC
>CAZTKR010000318.1:0-4513 GCA_964614115.1 uncultured bacterium
CCGCTGACCCGATGGAACAATGACTTGATGGGAGCTAGATCATCCCGTACCCTCATACCTATTGCCGTGATGTTCAACGAATGGCCCATCACGGCTTCCATAACTACCAACGTACCTTCGATGAAGAGACCAACCAGAAGAAAGGTGATGATGAATCGGATGTGTCCCGTCTCTACGATGTAATTGGCCAGATAAAGAAAAACAAAAACCATTTTTACGATTTCGATGAATTCATAAACACTGAACATCGGATAGGCTGCATACGCCATGGACAACAAGGACATGATAAGGATGCCAAAAACGGGAATGCTGTAGTTCGTGAACAGCCTTATTTTCCGTTCCTTGTGCACAAACATCCTATAAAACCAGAGGAGGATTAAGATAGCCAGTGCGATATCATGAAGCGAAATGATGAATCCTCTGGCACCTCCTGAGTGCTCCGTCATATTTATGGTTTTATCGATGAGCAAGGGCAACGTCAACAGGAGTAATCCTACGAAGACCTTCTCGAAGAATTCATGATAGATCAATAGAAAAGGCAAAGACGCGAGGAAAAACAAGAAAGCAATAAAGTATATGGAAATTCTCGGTGTCGTCAATGCGTAAAGGACAATACCCAGACAGAGTGCCACCAAAGGAATCAGCAGGCTCTTCAAAAGCTTGTTGGAGTAGTTTATGAGATTGTCGGATGAAATCCCCTGCATATCAGAGTCCGTTTATGCAATAATCGAGCATCGTCCTATAGCGAATATGCTCAAAAGAATTCATATAGGAGAATAAGGCCTCGTGAGCGGCATGGCGCTTTTCAATATCCTGCTCAAAAATCCATTTAGAACGCCGAAATCGGAATCCTTCCACCAAGAGTGGATATCGTTTTTCGCGCCTAACCGTCTTGGGTGCGAATTCGACCGGGTGCAGCAAATAGACGATGGGCTTCCCGGTTCGTCGCGCTTCCTTGTACAGGAGACGGAACATTGTCTTTGTGAACGTCAATCCAAACGTGTACAACATGCCTGATACGAACGGTAGAACGATGGCCGAGACCGGCACAACCCACAGATCCCTCTCCCCTCTTCTGAACGCATTTTGATGGTGAGGATGGTATGGTAATCGTGGTGCGAAAATCCACTTGGTATTGATCAAGTTGGAGCTCAACAGATCGAGCCTCTGCGAACACACCGATGCATCGGCTTTGTATTGCAATTCCTCCAGAATTTGCTGCGTGATATGGGAGGTTTTCACCCTCGGCCCTCGGAACGACGTGATAGCCTGTCCCGTTACATCGGCGAGGATCTTTGTGGCCGACGTTAAGTAATCCCGCTGTCTTTTTTCCGGTAGGTTACTGTACTCCTCGTTCTCGTCATGACTCAAACCGTGACATCCGATTTCATGTCCTTTATCCAGTAAATCCCGAATCTGGGACCTATAATCCTTGGCAACGTTGGCTACTACAAAAAACGTGGCCTTGATACCGAATTTGCCGAATAAGGTAGCCGTCTTCTCCAGTGCATCGCGCTTGTCGTTGATCGTGCTTTCAGGCGTTGGATCAACATCGCACGTGATGATAACGGGTACGTCGTTATGTGTGTTCACCTTTTTCAATTCGCATCCGCAGGATTCAGTTTTTTAATTTTTACAGCGGGCACTCCACCCACCAGGGTGTAGGGTGGAACATTTTTGGTCACCACAGAACCCGCTGCGACGATGGAATGCTCTCCTATCGTGACTCCACCCAGAATCGTGACTCTGGCTCCGATCCATACCCCTGTCTTGATGGTCACGGGCAAAGACTGTGTGGGATAGAGCTTACTCAATTCTTTCGTCCCGGGATCGGAGTGGATCAGGATAATGGTAAAAGGCGCGATACCCACATCATCCTCAATCGTTAACAGTTCCGTTCTTCCGGAATCAAAAATGAAGAATTCCTGACCGATAAAAACTTTTTTTCCGACATGAGCACCGGCCATTTTTAAGAGTAATACTCGTAATTTATTACCTATCGCATGTCTCCGGATAAGTTGAAGTATTTCTCGGTAAACATGTTTTATCGAAGAATATTTTCTAGCCATAAACCATTTCCCCTATTCTAGGAAAGAATAGTTCAATTCCGAGATACACGCATCACGACAGATACCTCTCAGGGATAATACTTTCTTATCATCGGTCCCAGCGTGTTTGCCACTGGCAACGGCAATCGCTTCCATACACGGGCAAACCGCTTTCGGCTGGGATTCGATTGACTCGTATCAGGCAACTTCTTATTATTGTTATAGTAGTATTGATAATTCAGTTGTACAGGCCGGGCACCATAATGGACTTTGAACTGATACGTTCCGCTTTCCGGAATGCTTCTTCCGTAGTCAAACCATTTAAATCCTTTCAAACAGCCTTCTTCGATGAGTTTCCAGCTCAGCAAGTAGAGGGGATACATCTTCCGGTATTCTTTTAATGCATAACCGATGGTTGGGAACACCGTTTCTTTAAATTCACGAATAATAAGAGAGGCAATCGTCTTCCCCTGATACCGAACCCTCGCTATTCGATGGTTATCGGGGAATGTGTCAAAAACCTGTTTAACCCATCGATAGCTGCTTACGGGTGTGCCGAGGTCTCTTTGGCCACGAGTATACACCCGATAGAAATCTTCCACATCCTTACTGGACATGTCGATTTCCATGTCCTGTTCCAATCCCCTGCGAATACATCGTCTAGAATCTTTCCGTATGTTGTTCCATACTTTCTCTGGGTCCGGATTCAATTCAATGAGAAATGTGAAATACGTCTTTCGAGTGACCAGGCTGCCCGGCCTTTCACGAACATGTCGGAGTTCTAAATAATCCACATCCAACTGTTTCGACAGCGCAACGGCCTCATCAATGAGTCTATTCTCAGCCTGCTTAGAATCGGCGCATACACCTCCTCTAACGGCATACGGCATTGAGATGAGTTTCTTACCAAATAGCCAGTGTTTCATCAGGAACAGGGGCAGAATGCCCTCGATACGTTCACCTGTCTTGGCTGTGAGATAGAAGGGTTTCAACCCGTACATGCTCTCGATGATATCTTTCCATCCCATGAGATGAAAAAATGTTGCCTCCTCGTGATGGAATACGAAATCATCCCATACTTTTTTCTGCTCTTCGGTAAAACGATCGATGACCATGTTTCATTCTCCCCGGCCTTCAGGACAATACCAGTCCGGCCTTTAAATGAATTTCCACCGATGCCAGGATCATCAAGGCGGCCGCATGTGCTTTCTTTTTTTCCATGTGCTCGTTCCACAAAGCATCAAAGTCTATCCAATCGATGAGTTTTCGGCTCTTTAGATCCATGATATTATCGTGGACGATGTTCCTCAAGTCGCTTCTTCTTCGGAGACCCCACTCGAAATCAAGGTAGTTCAAAGAAGGATTGATTACCGCGGGAAGCCTCTTGTTGATTTCCCTTTGCATCCGTATTCGAACAGCACGACCCATCCTGCGGATAGGGCCGGCCTTCAGCGGAAGACCCCCGTTTTTTTTCGTGCGCAGGAGAAAAAGGTGTGGAAAATGCTGGAGAAACATCTTTCCGTAAAGATACTGGCTTCTTCGATACGTATCGGGCAAACTCAACATAAAATTAAAGAACGCTGGATACAAAAAGGGTGTCTTGTACTCATAGTCCGGGTATAATAACTGGGGTGCAATATACTTCATTTGCCTGTTCCGGAAATCCAACTGTTCTTCAAAGCTCAAGTGATGATAGTCAAAACCATCCCAGTCGATCAGGGGATACAGCTCGGCACGCGGGCAACTCAACAACATGTCGGACCGAATCGGTGCCCTATTCAAGAAGCGATCTTTCGCATCTTCCAGGCGAACGGACGGATTTTTAGGCGTTGCCGATCCGGTTGTCGGGCCGCCCACGTATCCCGACCAGATCACATGATCCTTGAACCGTTTATCGAATTCCCAGACGGGTGGATGAAAAAACAAGGCCGTTTGATGCTGGAACCGTTTCGAGAGATCGAGTAATTCACCCATGGTATAGAGATAATCGATCATGGGAAACGTCGTATGTTGCGTTCCCGCCGTTGCCGCGACAAGATTGCCTATATCGTAGTCGAATGTTCCGGGTGTTCCAAACGTATAGGTCGCTATATTCCTGGCTTCCGTGAATTCCAGGAGCATCGACAGGATGGCCCGGCTGTCGAAACCGCCGCTGATGGGAACCACATGCAAACGGTTCGTCTCGAAATCCGCTTCAATGGCCTCCCTGAATAACTGAATGCCCATCTGTGTCAACGCATCTTCGTCCAGGTCACGATACAGGGTCTTGTTTACACCCGATACATCGATGGTGATCGTCGGATTTTGATAGTTTAAAAAATACCCCATTTTTAAGAATGAATTTAGATTGAGCAGGTCCATCGATGGATTCCTCTACCCTATTGGTTATTTAACGGACAACCACCAATCTGTCCAGTATTTCAAAATACCGCGTCTTATACACATCCCAATGATGCCGGTGATTG
>CAZTKR010000319.1:0-4512 GCA_964614115.1 uncultured bacterium
CTGATAAACCAAACTCCGAATGTCATCGTCCACCCGCGATAAGGCATAGCTGGCCCAAAGAGACACTTTTCCTCCACGATCATACTTAACAAAGGTTTCGATACCCTTCGCTGTCGCTCCCGTAATGTTTAGTTTAAACCGATCCCATTGCAGTTCGGGGAAGAATTCAATGCTATTCGACCAGTTCCGATAATCGGGATGCAGGTCGGAAAGCCGTTTGTGATATCCTTCCAATCGAAAATGGATACCGTTGTTGAAATGATGTTCGAACCCGGCCACCCAGTGTTCGGCCAGCGAAGCCGGATAGAAGGAATGTTCTCCCTCCTGAACACGGATTTGGTGAATATCCTGGCTTTGATGAAAATGTCCCCATCCACCGCGGATGTAAGTCTGTTCTCCCAGCGCCCAAACGACATTCACCCGAGGACTGAATAGACGGTCTTCCGTATATGAGGCCCAATCATACCGAAGTCCAAGCTCCATGGTGAGAGGCTGCAGAATCCGAAAACGATTGGCCAAGTAGCCGCCAATCCGATTGCCCGAAGGCCATATGCCCACGAGAGTGGTGTCAATCCATACGACCTCATTCCCGTATGACGTCCAGTATGAATGCCGCTTGGTACTGAAATAGTCATAATCAGCATTGAAGTGCTTCAAATCGAAACCCCATTTGAGTACCCACCTTTCGGAGAGTTCGAGGTTCCAATCCTGTTTCAGCCCGTAAAAATCGAAATATCGCTTATCACGAACTGTAAAATCCAAGGTCAACAGGTCACCCGTATAGCCTATACCATCGCGATCAGTATTCAGCCTGCCGTACGAGGCCACGGTCTGAATAAACAATCTTGAAGAAGGTGTCGATTTTAAGGTGAGCCAGGCGTATGAGTTGTCGTAGCTCGTTTCGTTCACATCATCATCATCTTCCGTGAATGACAGACGATCGCCGGCATGCAGAACATGAGC
Organism: uncultured bacterium; assembly: GCA_964614115.1. Classification (GTDB taxonomy): domain Bacteria; phylum Zhuqueibacterota; class QNDG01; order QNDG01; family DSAB01; genus CAZTKR01. The sequence continues at coordinate 964 of CAZTKR010000319.1, forward strand.
CGCGAGGGCGAGGGTTTCATTTAACCGGTAATCGATTCGTCCCAAGGCATCGTAGTATCGAGGACTTGGTTGATTATCCTCCTCCATCAAATCCAGGACGATGTCCATATAACCCCGCCGGGCCGAAAAGAGCCAGGATCCACGATTGTTGTTGAAAGTGCCTTCCGACATCACACGGGCGTTCATCAAGCTGAGCCCCACGGACGTACGTTGCCGCCCCGATGGGATGCGTGTTGACTTCATATTAAAAACACCACTCATCCTGTTACCGTACTCGGCCGTGAATCCCCCAGTCAATAAATCGATGCCCTCGATGGCGTCTACATCGATGATGCTCAGAGCCCCTCCTTCGATGTCTTTGAGATGGAATGGTTCGTAAAGTTCCATCCCATCCAACTGCACGAGAATCTGGTCGTTCTCTCCGCCTCGAACTGTAAAATTGGCCGAAAAATCACGGGCCGAAATACCCGGCAGGCGGGTGATGGCCCTATACGTATCCTCACCCCATGTGATGGTCTGCATGTCCTCATGGGTCAGTGATTGCCGAAACGTAGGGGCTTCGCCCATGATGGAAAACTGACTCGGTGTTACAGTGACTTCTCTCAGAAGAATGGCCTGCTGTTCCATATCAACATCGATATGAACCGCTTCACCGCGTGCCACTCGTATATCGTTTATACGTTTGGTTTTATACCCGATATAATCGAAGCGAACCGAGTAGGGCCCTGGGCGTAAGTTCGCCAAAATATACCTGCCATCAAGACCGGTCGTACAGCCAATGGTGGATCCCACGATCATCACATTCGCTCTCTCAAGAGGCATGCCGGTCTCACCGTCGACCACTCGACCCGCAATTTCCCCTGGAAGACGTTTCCCATCCTGTGCGGGAACGATAACCAGATGGCCCTCCCGTGTAACCATCAAATCGGTATTTGTTGCATCCAGGACTTCCAGTAAAGCCACCAGTGCATAGTCGTTTTTAACAGTCACCGATACCGGCTTTTTAACGGGTATATGATTTCGATTGTAATTCAGTTCAAATTTGCCTTGATCGGCGATGGCAATCAGCGCATCCTCCAACGGGACCTTATTCAGGCTTATGGATATCATGGTCATGAGTGATGCAGGAACTTGTCGACCAGCCACATCGTGAGTCCAGGTTAATTGAGATTCTTGCTGAGAAAAGGATACGGATAGAGGATATATAACCACTAATAAACAAATAAAACACCTGAGCAATTGCTTCCACATAAAAATTTGTTCCTCTGTTAATCGAGTGTTTATCAGCCTGTATTTATTCGTCTAGAAAACGAACCGTTTGACCCTGCCTTATAAAGGGCCGCCCTGAGAGTGCAGAAACCAATTCCAGGATATCGTCCACTGAAGTTTTACGGATATGTACCGAAACCCTTTCATCAGCCAAGCAAGGATCTGACAAAATAAAGTGAAGTCCGTACCAGCGCTCCAGTTGGCGGAGAACGTCACCCAGGGGCGTATCCTGGAATACAATCTCATTGTGCATCCATCCCAGATATTTTTCTGCATCAACATCAACAGGTTCCGAAGGAATTCCATCATCCTTTAAAATGCTCATCTGCCCTTGGGTAAGAACAACGCCTTCATTCGACACATCCGCAGAGGATTCCAAAAATACTTTTCCCTCGGTCACGGATACAACAATACCCTGGCTCGATTCCCAGGCCCGTATGTTAAACTGCGTTCCTAAAACCCGAACGCGAGCGTTATAGGCACGAACAATGAACGGCCTCTCAGTATCGGGAGCAATCTCGAAAAATCCTTCGCCTTCCAGAACAACTTCCCGTACTTCCGTCTCAAATTCTTTCGGATATGCCAGACGGCTGCCGGCATCCAATGTTACGCGGGATCCATCCTCCAGGGTGACAGTGAATCGCTTCCCCGTGTCTACAGTAACCACATTCATTTCCCGATTCCACGATGCCCATGGAAATCCAAATGTACGGAAAATGAGATAGGGAATGAATACGGCCAGTGCAATGATCGCCACATACCGAAGAGCCCGAATTGGACGCTGTTGGAAAGTCCACCGAGACAACCGCCACGTTTTTTTGTGTAATTGTCGCTTTTCAACAGCACGCAAGATCCCGGCCCGGAGCGCTACTTCCTGCCAGAGCGTCTCGAGATCCACTTCATCCGAATCGGACTCTGGGACATTCCAAACTTCGCTCATCAAATGGACAATATGCTGGAGTTCGGGATCAAACCGCATTCTGGCCTCTATTACCTCTCTCTCCTTCTGTGTACATTCTCCAGACAGATAACGCGCTATAAGCTTCAGGTCGGCAGGCTTGTCCATATGCTATTCCTCCAAGTCGATCAATCATCTGTACCATCCACTCCTAATACACGCTGCCCACGGACAAACCCTGACAGGAAAAATACAGTTGAAATTCAATCCTATACTACAACTATAATCGAGTATCGAATAAAATAACAGATGAATTCCTATTGATCGAATAGGACTTATTATGCATTTTCCTTCTGGGGATCCGGGAGGCTCATGATGCAATAAACCGTTGTAAAATGAAAACGAATGATTAGAGAAGGCTATTAAACAAGAGGGATAACCATCAAGAAAGCGAGACGCTTACGCAAGAGTTGTAATGCCCGACCCATATGTGTCTCTACCGTTTTCACGGAGATATTCAGAACATTGGCGATCTCGGCATACGTTAAGCGGTCAAATCGGTTCATCGAGAAAATCAGGCGACACCGTTCTGGGAGTTGCTGAACCGCATCCTGAATTGCCGCTCGCATTTCCTTACGGCGCCACTCATCCTCGGGAGTCATTGTTGAATCCTCACGGGAATGAAGTTCATGGGCATGGCGGCGCTCAATGTCCTTGCGACGTAGCCAGTTTATCGCCTGGTTGCGTGTGGCCTTATAAAGATAGGTCTTAATATTCCTGGATGGATCGAGGGTAGAGCGATGTGTCCAGACCTTAAGGAATACATCCTGGACTACATTGTCAGCAATATCCGAATCTTTCACTATGCGACGGGCGAAAATAATCATGCCCTTGCCGTACCGGAGGAACAACTGCTCGAATGCCGCGGCATTGCCCCTACGAATGCGATCAATGCATTCTGGTTCAGTCAGGACTTGCTCATGGATATTGTAGGTGGGTACGGATCTCGCTTCCATCTAACTTATCATACGTACGAATTGAGAATTTACCCTATTCACTATTTTATTTCTTCAACCGACCCATGGCTTCCACAACCGAATCGATGAATTCCCATACCTGTTTAACATTAGATGATGCATAACCGTTTTGATCCAAAATTCTCTGATACGCATCCGTTGTGTGCATCGTCGAAGCAATGTGGACTTCTGATGTGAAAAAATAAGAGAGGCATTCCCCACAGTCATGCATTATTTCATCATTTTTATTTCTCAAACAAAAAATGAGCCCTATTAATGATAGGGCTCATTTGTATACATTACATGCTTACATGTAATTTAAATTAGGGTTGTTTACAATCTCGGGATTTCCTAAACTGTTAGAGG
>CAZTKR010000320.1:0-4512 GCA_964614115.1 uncultured bacterium
TGATGTCACGTATGGGGTAAAACCAGTAACGGTTCCGTTCTGTAAAATAAAAGTCTGTTCAATGGAAGGTGAACGGTAGTTGATTACAACGATAATCACCTTTGAACCATTTTTATATGCAGTCACATAAACCGGTGGCTGGGGATTGGCTGTGGCGCTAATCCTTGTAAATCCAGGGCGAACAAATCTAGCGTATTGCGATATGGCGTAACCCCGTTTGGTGACATTGCTGTCATCGTCGATCGGGCCATAGAATCTTCTGATATACCACCATAAATAAGCGCTCATGCCCGCATTCATGCAATCGTTGATTTCCTTGGCTGTGATGAGAGCCCCGAGCCAGTCGGTATCGACAACAAGATGTTCAGTCATCCAGACCTCTTTGCCTTTACTGACAGCAAGTGGATAAGGCGCAATCCCTCCTCCATAAATGTGCCCGCCAATAATGGATATATTGGCAGCCGCTACATCATCGTTGAGTATGGCATCGGAGATGGTGTGGTTGAAATTAAAAGATTCGGGTACAAAGATATCCACTCCAATAGTCGGTGCATCCTCCTTGATAAATTTAAGCATTTGTTCGGCATTCCAATCGCATGATTCATAATTCACTGTTACGTCAGGTTCATTCTGTACCGATATGGCGTACAACGGAGCGTCATTCATGGACATATAATCGGCAAATGCCTTTAGATGGGCTGCGTAGGATGCATAGGAGCTATCATTAAGCGTACCTCCTATGATATGATTATTGCTCTTCATCCAAGCCGGCGGTGTCCATGGTGACGCAATAATGAATGCCCCGAGTGATTTAGCCAATCGGGCCGTAGGGACTTCCAGATCAAATTTTGTTTCGTCAAAGGGAACACGAATGCGAAGTATGGTCATCCCGATTTGGCCGGAATCCGTACCAAACGCCTTGTTCACTTGATCGGGAGTCATATCATCAATCCAGCCAGGCATATTCACACCGCCGAAGCCTCTGATCATTTGATGAGTCACGTTTAAATCAATCATGGCCACTCGTGTATCTGGAGGTTCGGTGCCAGAATCTTTTTTTGAACAGTTGAAGCCAATGAAAACCGCGACGAACACAAAGCATGTCAAATTGATTCTTACGGATCGTACACACATGACACAATTATCACTCTTTATTCATGTGTTCTGTCTAAAGCGCCTCCATGTGACCAATAATCACTCATCTATAAAAATGGGGCGTCGTTAGATGAATATTCTCGTTATTATTGAATGTACGATAAACAATGGGATTGCTGCCGAAGTACCAAGAACAAATGTTCCCAGAGTGTGCATTCGATAGCCCATTCGAGTATCCATTCCGGACATCTGGGTGACTACCCAGAAAAGACTGTCATTGGCATGAGAAACGACTGCGGAACCCGCCCCAATGGCAATCACAACCATGGCTTTTTCAAGGCTATCTACAAAACCCAATGTCTCCATTAACGGCGCCATGAGGGATGCCGTCGTGATGAGCGCCACCGTGGAAGAGCCCTGTGCCGTTTTAATTGCCGCGGCCAAAAGAAAAGGCAACCAGATACTCAAATTGAATCCACCCAGGATTTCTCCTAATACGTCGGCAATGCCCGAATTTTGCAATACCTTTCCGAAAATACCGCCCGCACCCGTGATTAGAATGATGGATGCTGCTTCGGAAAGCGATTTTCCAATCCAGCCCGTCGTGGACAGCATCTCCTTTTCCAGTTTCTTTGGCAGCAAAAGTGCCAAAAAAACACCGATCAGAAGGGCCACAAAAGGCTCTCCGATAAACATGATGAAATCGATAAAAGCACCGTTTATTCCATGGACTGCGGTGAAGATGGATCGCAATACAATTAACAAAATAGGCACAAGAACCGGAAAGGATGACTTGAGAGCACCGGGTGCATTTTCCAATCTTACCTGAAGCTCCCTTTCTGAAATCTGTGGATTGGGATCGATATAAGTTTTTGCCACATACTTTCTCGCGAATAGAATACAGGCGATGAGTGCGATCAAGCTTATGGGTATGCCGATAATCAGCACCAATCCGATATCCGCTCCCAATATCCCGGCCGCTGCTATTGGACCCGGTGTCGGCGGTACCATGGTATGCGACGCAGTTAATCCCAAACCCAGGGCGATGGCAGAACCCGACAGAGATATTTTCGCTTCTTTTGAAAGACTCCTATTCAACGGCGAAAGAAGTAAAAAACCGCTATCGGCAAACACAGGAATAGAAACAAACCATCCAATGAGCCCCATGGCAGTAGGCACCTTGTCTTTACCGATTACCTTTAGGATCTTTTCAGCGATGGCATACGCGCCGCCTGAATTTTCCAGGAACGCACCAATGATCACTCCCAGGATAATAATTAGACCGATCCCGCCCAGGGTGTTGCCGAATCCTTCATTAACGGATTTGATAATATCAATGGCACTCATCCCGGACAAAAATCCATACATTAAAGCCACCAAAAGCAGGACGATGAAGGGATGAACGCTTAAGCGAGCCGTCAAGAAAATGATGATAAAAACACTAATCAGCAGATAAATAACAACCATGGAGCCACCAAATAATTGTTACCATGGATGAAAAGGAATCCGATCAATGTAAATCTCTATCTACTTGTGAACCTGAACCGCCGATCAGAATGTCCAGATCAGCGCCCTTATGCGCCTGCTGAACATGATCTAGATAAAGACGAACATATCCACGTTCCGCCGATCGTTTCGGAGGAATCCATGCCGCTTTCCGTCTCGAAAGTTCCTCGTCGGAGATATCCAGATGCAGTCTGCGTTTTTCCACATCAAGTTCGATAAAATCGCCGTTCTGGACAACCGCCAGTGTTCCCCCGATGGCAGCTTCCGGAGAAATATGAAGGATCACGGTACCGTATGCCGTGCCGCTCATTCTGCCGTCCGAAATGCGTATCATGTCCTTCACGCCTTTCAGGATGAGTTTCTCCGGTAGGTCTACGTTCCCCACTTCAGGCATGCCGGGATACCCTCTTGGACCGACTCCTTTTAACACAATAACACAGCTTTCATCAATATCCAGGTTCGGATCATCCACACGGGCATGATAATCTTCCATGCTCTCAAACACCACGGCCCGTCCGCGATGTTTCATAAGTTCCGGTGTCGCAGCGGACGGTTTGATAACAGCCCCATTTTCGCATAGGTTACCCTTAAGCACGGCGATGCCTGCCTCCGATTGGAATGGCCTGTCCAATGAGGCAATAACATCCCTATTCCAGCATTTGGCATCGCTGTTGTTTTCCAGTAGGGTTTTCCCGTTGACCGTCATTGTTTCTTGATGCAGCAGTTCGCCCAACTCTTTAAGTACAACAGGCAGTCCACCTGCATAAAAGAAATCTTCCATCAAATATTTACCCGAAGGCATCAGGTTGGCGAGTAATGGAATTTTGCTACCAAGGGAATCAAAATCTTCGAGACACAAATCGACGCCGATTCGACCAGCAATGGCCTGCAGGTGAATAATCAGATTTGTGGATCCGCCGACCGCTGCGTTGGTCACAATGGCATTCTCGAATGCCTCCCGAGTCAGAAGATTCGATAATTTCAGGCCTTCCTTGACCATCTCTACAATTCGGCGCCCGGAAAGCTGAGCCATGGTTTTTTTACGGGCATCCACACCAGGGATTGCCGATGCTCCAGGTAGCGTAAGACCCATGACTTCCACCATGGATGCCAGAGAGCAGGCGGTTCCCATTGTGTTGCAGTGTCCGGCACTGCGGGCTGCACCGATTTCCGCTTCAAGAAAATCCTCGTCCGTAAATTCCCCTGTTTTCTTCTTAACCTTGATCATCCAGTTGAATGATCCCGATCCGATCTCCCCGTCCCTAAATTTACCATTGAGCATGGGGCCGCCGGGAACGACAATAGTGGGAAGGTCGACACTGCATGCGCCCATCACAGTGGATGGCGTCGTTTTGTCACAGCCTGTCAAAAGAACAACGCCGTCCAGCGGGTTGGCTCGAATGGTTTCTTCCACGTCCATGCTGGCAAGATCACGGAACAGCATCGTCGTCGGACGCATAACGGTTTCACCCAATGACATCACAGGGAATTCCAGCGGAAATCCGCCCGCTTCCAGTACGCCATATCTCACGTTTTTCGCGAGCTCACGCAGATGTCCATTACACGGCGTCAATTCCGACCAAGTGTTGCATATGCCGATTACCGGTTTTCCTCGGAAATGGTCATCGGGATAACCCTGATTTCTAAACCATGAACGGTGAACGAATCCCATTTTATCATTACCGCCGAACCATTCCTGGCTTCTAAGTTTTTTCTTCATTGTGAACTCTCTGTATGTTTAGCGTGAACCATTAGTAAAAGAACTTTACTGAATTGGATAAGCGCCCATATACTGTTTTGTTTGACCGAGGAGCTTACTGATTTCGGACGGTAGTTTGATTCCTGTGCTGGCTCCCGGAAAAGCCGGCAACACTCGGTAATTCCCCAGTTCAGGGCTCTTGAATAAAGGAC
>CAZTKR010000321.1:0-4480 GCA_964614115.1 uncultured bacterium
ATCACAATAGCTGGCGTGGCACTATTCGCCCAAGAAGCGAGGGATCTTGTCAACGGCAATCTCATCCAATTTAATGATAACGGTGCATGGTGCTGGTATCAAGACGAGCGGGCCGTCGTTGACGCCGTCAATGGTAAATTAATCATCGGCTCAGACGCCAGTGGTTACGGCGTGGGAGGTCAATCACGTGACGGACACATCGAAGGCGTCATCTTCGATCTACAGACCGGACAGCAACAGAGATATATGTTTATGAATTGCGATTGTGACGATCATAACGCGCCGGCTTTTCTGATACGGCCCGATGGAAAATACATCACCATGTATGCCCAACACTACGATCGATACTGCAGTCGATATCGTATTTTCGATGGAGAAAACTGGACCCCTGAGAAGCAGTTTGATTGGACGACTATTCCCGGAGGCACCGACTATACCATTGCCTATTCCAATCTGTATTATCTCTCGGCTGAAGGGATTATGTATAATTTTGCCAGGGCCAATCATCGTTGTCCCAACTTTATATACTCCACCGACATGGGAGATACATGGTCATTCGGTGGACAGCTGAGCACGAACAACACCAACTCTTACAACAAAGGCTATTATAAATACTGGGGCAATGGCGTGGATCGCATCGACTTCATATTGACCGAAGAACATCCGCGTGACGGCGCAACAAGCATGTATCATGGATATATACAGAACGGCCAAACTCATGATACCTATGGGTCGGTTGTGGATGAAAACATATTCGATGCGGAGAATCTTCCCACATTCCTGGATTTCACCCTGATCTTTCAGCAAGGGACGGTGATGAAAGGAAAGACCTTGTACAAAATATGGAATGCCGACCTGATGCGATACGACGATGGGACTATCGCCGCCATCCTCACATCACGGATAAACAACAACACCAATGGGTATGATCGGTCAATCGACCCGGATCATGCTTTTATCTATTGCCGTTACGACGGATCGAACTGGTCATCGACTTATCTGGGACAGGCAGGGAAAAAAATGTATGACTCTGAAGCCGATTATACAGGCCTGGGTGCTCTCCACCCTGACGATCCCAGCACAATCTATATTTCCACCTCCATCGATCCCAGGAATGAAACGGATTTAGGTGTTCGAGAAATTTTTAAGGGTGTGACACTGGACAATGGAGCCACTTGGACCTGGACACCTGTAACATGGAATTCCATGCGTGACAACTTCCGACCCATTGTGCCGGCCTGGGATGAAAATAACACGGCTCTGCTCTGGTGGCGAGGAATCTATACCGCGGCCCAGCGATTCGACGCCGCCGTTGTAGGCATCCTGGATCGCTCCTCGGAGATCAATGAACCGATGCATTATATTGACGCAACTCTATCCAATACTACCCTCCCGACAGGCGGCTCCCTGGTCGTTACCGGCCCGTCTCCCGACCAGGGAGCCGCTGATAATCATTGGCACGAGCGTATCGGATTCGGAAATGGAGGTTCCGTTCTGACATCCTCCGAGATCGGCGGCGAGAACGCACCTACTCTCATGACACGAGTGACGGTTCCAGAGCAGGGCATCTATGACGTCTGGGTGAATTTCTGGGCGAATCCGAACGAGGACTGGCGGATCGAAGCGGGACTTTCGGAAGACAGCATGCAGATATTCCGTCAAATGGCGTGCAGGCAGGTAGAGATCGGCGATCACGACGGTTCCCTTGTCCTAACAGAAGAATGCGGAACGTACCTCTACCAGGCCTATCTCGGCCGTGTTCAGTTTTTGGACAACCTCACCTTAGATGTATACGTCGATGATTATGCTGTTGAAACCGGATCATCAAGCACGCTCATCGGTGGTATCGCACGTACGTGGTACGATGGCATCAGCTATGCTCCCGTGGACGTAACGACCAACGTGATCGCTGAAAACCGATTACCTTCCGAAGTCAACTTACAACCGAACTATCCCAATCCGTTCAATCCGACAACAACCATCCCTTTCTCTATACATCGAGAAGCGTATGTGAGTTTGAAGATATTCAATCTAAACGGTCGGGAGGTTGCAACCCTCATAAATGGACACATGCCTGCGGGAACCCATCATATCGTATGGGATGCACACGACCTGCCCACTGGAGTGTATTTCTACAGTATAACTATTGATAAATATAAAAAATACAATAAGATGATGCTATTGCGATAGAATCCGACTCGTAAGGGATAGCAATCGACATCGAATTGACCTTGAGAACCATATCGATTGGATAGAACACTCCCAGTCCTGATTGAAAAAGTTTTCAGGAGGATCAATGAAAAAAGCGATCTGTATTTCGATATTTGTCATCACTTGCATGATGGGTCACTCCCTTTTTGCCGACGACGGGTATCGGCTATGGTTAAAATACGACCAAATCTCCAAGGCGTCGACGCTACAATCCTACAGGAATTCCATCCAAGGATGGACGGTGCTCGGGGAATCCAAGACAATGGCGGCTGTTCGTGATGAGTTGAAAAGAGGGCTATCCGGTCTGCTGGGTGTTACTACTCCTCAGCTCATGACACCGGAGAACAGAACGATTATCGTCGGGACAGTTCGCAATCTTCCTTTTTCACTCCAGGTGAAATTGATAAGTCGACTGGATGGCCTCGGCCCCGAAGGCTTTATCATCTTGTGTACAGCAATAAATAAGAAAAATGTGACAATTATTACCGCCAACGAGGAAACAGGTGTGCTGTACGGTGTCTTTCACTTACTGCGGTTGCTGCAGACACATAGCGAAATCGAGGATCTGAATGTTGCCTCTTCCCCCAAAATTCGGTTACGATTACTCAACCACTGGGACAACTTGGACCGTACCGTGGAACGCGGCTACGCCGGCTTCTCCCTATGGGATTGGCATAAGCTGCCCAATTATAAGCATGCCTATTACAAAGATTATGCTCGTGCCAATGCCTCCATCGGTATAAACGGCACTGTCTTGAATAATGTGAATACAAATCCGCTGATCATGACACCATTGTATCTTGAGAAAGTGGCTGTTCTGGCGGATGTCTTCCGACCCTATGGCATCAAAGTCTACCTTTCGGTGAAGTTCAGTGCACCCATCGATATTGGCGGTTTAAACACATCCGATCCTATTGAACACCGCGTCCGGGAATGGTGGAAAAACAAAGCAGAAAAGATATATGCTCGAATTCCCGATTTCGGCGGTTTTCTGGTAAAGGCCAATTCCGAGGGACAGCCTGGACCTCAACAGTACGGGCGTACACATGCCGATGGGGCAAACATGCTGGCCGAAGCTCTGGCACCCTTCGGAGGAGTGGTCATGTGGCGGGCATTTGTTTACGATCACAATATCAAGGAAGATCGCGCCAAGCAGGCGTACACGGAGTTCAAACCACTGGACGGGAAATTTCGGGACAACGTGCTGGTACAGGTGAAAAACGGCCCCATCGATTTCCAACCGCGGGAGCCATTCCATCCCCTGTTTGGCTCCATGCCGCAAACTCCTTTAATGATGGAATTTCAAATCACACAGGAATATCTCGGATTCAGTACTCACCTCGTCTATCTGGGAAGCTTATTTGAGGAAGTCTTGGATGCCGATACTTATGCAAGGAGCCAAGGATCGACCGTGGCACGGGTAATCGATGGCTCACTGGACGGACATACCATCTCCGGAATCGCTGGCGTGGCCAACACGGGCACGGATCGTAATTGGACAGGACATCTTTTCGGACAGGCCAACTGGTACACTTTCGGGCGCCTGGCTTGGGATCACCAGTTGTCCGCAGAGACCATTGCCGAGGAATGGATACACATGACCCTGTCCAATGAGGAAGACGTCATCCAAACGGTAAAGGAAATGATGATGGTCTCCCGGGAAAATACGGTCAACTACATGACACCCCTGGGCCTGCATCATATTATGGGTTGGGATCACCATTACGGACCCGCCCCGTGGATAAAAGATAAGCATCGGGACGACTGGACATCCGTGTACTATCATCGTGCCGACAGCGTTGGCATCGGCTTCGACCGCACAGGAACGGGCAGTAATGCCTTGAGTCAGTACTATCCGCCGGTTGAGAGTATGTACAGTTCCCTGGAATCTTGCCCCGAGGAATACTTACTCTGGTTTCATCATCTGGGCTGGGATCATCCTATGAAATCTGGCAGGACGCTCTGGGAGGAATTATGTTATCGATACGAAACCGGCGTTCAAGGCGTGCGTCGAATGCAATCCGATTGGGAGACTCTCAAGGGAAGGATAGACGAAGAAAGCTTCCGGCATGTGCAGGCCATGCTGGGTATTCAAGAAAAGGAAGCCTTATGGTGGCGCAACGCCTGCCTCCTCTACTTCCAGAGCTTCTCCAAACGCCCTATCCCCGCGGAATTGGAACAACCAAATAAAACATTGGAATATTATATGAATCTATCATTTCCCTTCGCGCCGAAATAATACGATATTCGCAATATAGCATACTTAACG
>CAZTKR010000322.1:0-4478 GCA_964614115.1 uncultured bacterium
ACCTCAGCTGATTGTTGGAAATACCCAGATAGATTTCCACTCGTGAGTCATGGTTAGATGTCCGAAACTGTGAAACATTGTATACAAAGGGCAAGAACGTCTCTGCTTGTTCATACCGAAAAACGGACACCGGGGCGTCTTCCGTTGCGTTGTGACGCGTCGCCCTGAACTTAGACATGACGCTCTGATCGATACTCCCTGTCTCTAGTGCAAAACGACTGTAAGATTCGGTGAAGTCCGCCCTATCACGGTATAACCTCTGCATGGTCGTATTCCGGATACCCTCGGGAGAACCCGCCGGAGCTGCCTCTGACAAATCTTGAACCTCTCGGTAACTCGTACCCTTCTTGACAAAGTCAAACGTCAAACCTCGCCGAATGCTTTTTTCATAGCTCCAAGACTCGTTGTCCTTGACTCCTTCACCACGCATCTGAGACACATACTTGGCATCCGGGGGACCGTATTTCACGTACACCTTACCACGATCATCGTAATACGGAGGGATGATGTCGGGAAAATTTTCTCGGACGAAAGCTATCCGACGAAAATGTTCGATGAGACGTTCATTGTTGGGCGTGGTGGGTGTTGGATCTTTCGATTTCCAGAATTTCCTGACAAACTCACCTTTTTCTTCCATACTGAGGATAGGAAATCGCTCTCTTTCCTCGGTCTCCAAGAGTATTCGGATCTCGGCATACAGATCATCCCACTCCTTGGGCTCGTTTAGCCTCACTACGCCACCGTAGTACATCTCTGTGGCCTCTTCCTCCCTCCCGGTTTCGAGATAGATCTCAGAAAGGCGCATCATAACCTTCCCTACCGTACGATTGGCTTCCATGACTCGTTTATAGGTCAGTTCTGCGTTCACGAAGTCTCTGAGATGATGGAATGCGAGACCCAGCATATAATCGGCATCCTTATACTCAAAATCGCGTTCCAGGACACTCCTCAAAGCATCCACGGCCTTCTCGTAGTTTCCCGTACCTCCCTTGGCGATATAGTTCACACCCATGTTATAAACAGGATCGATGTACTCTGGATCGATTTCCAGTGCACGCTTGTAATGCTTCTCTGCGATGGAGTAATTATCGACCTTGAATAATTTTCTCAAGGCTTCGAAGGGAAGAAACGGGCTCTTACCCTTGCCATGGTGGGCCAACCCCAGCCCGTTGTACGCTTCGGCCGATGCGTCGTCCAATTCAATACTCTTCTTGAATGCATCGGTGGCCTGATTCCATTCTTTCAGCTGGAGGTGAAGGTAGCCAAGTCGTGTATAAAGACCAGGATTCTGGGGATCCTTTGCAATTTCCGACTCCAGCGACCGTACGGCCTGCATCAGGCTGTCCGACTCCTGGGCTTGCTGGAGAGGAGTCGAGTACACCCGCCCCCCATGAGCGAAGCATATGAAAAAGACAAGATAAGTAATGAGAAAAATTAATCGCCAGGGATGCCTTTTTGTACGCATGTTACGTTTCCTTCATTTGGTATAAAGCCGGTATCTTAGGGACAAAGACGTCTCTCATCTTGATTGCTTAATTATTGCTATCGAGTAATACGTTTTATACCGTCGTTACCCTATTCTCCCGGGCGATAAGAGCAAAGCCATGAAAGGCGGTTATGCGGTGTATTACCGTATTGTATACGATTAAAAGAGCACCCCGAAAAAAACCTGTGAAACCCGGTTTTTCGCGTCTTCATCTTCCGGATCTTTAAAAATATTATTCAATCCGTACGAATAGCGTGCCTCGACATAAGCGCTGTTTCTGAGAAAAGAAAATTCTAATCCCGCCCCGACGACAAAAACCAAATCCTCGGATGTGAATAAATCCTTCAAATCCTCGTCTCCTCGCTTAGCCGATAACAGAAAGTTAAACTCGGGCCCACCCAGGATATAGGGATGTATTCCCACAGGCATGAATTTCTTTTTCAAGACCATGGGCACCGATATATAATTCAACTTCGTTTCGATGCCTTCTTGTGACGCTCCCCTGGGGGAATACAGGACATCCAATTCGAACGAGAATAACGGGAGTAGATTGAACTCAACGGCTATTCCACCGGCGAGTGCTTGTCTGGATTCTGGATAATCGTCTCTGCTGATAGTGGCCCAATTATGACCTACTTTGATACCCTTTCGAAATCCAAATTGCCCGAATGCGGCGCTTCCTGCGATAAGAATAGAAAGCAAAATCACAGAACAGCAAATGACCCTTCGCTTCATCGGCTTCCTCCATGGATTAAATTATCTCGATAGAAGGAACAGATATGTACCCGAATGAGAAGTGCTGTACAGGGATGAATCTCTATCATCCCATCCAACGTTCCTCGTCGGCGTTTGTGAGGAAAATGCCCCGATCACCTTCCACCGGACATCGATTGACGCATATCCCACAACCTATACAGAGGGATTCATCCACATACGGCAGGAGTACTGTTGTCTCTTCTCCGTCGATAGTAACGACATCCGACTCCCGAAATTTGATGGCCTTATCCGGCAGAGGACAATGTTCCTCACATACCATGCAATTTTCACCGTAGTACCACGGAATGCAGCGTGTCTTGTCGAAGTGGGCTGTTCCCATCTTCATCTCTTGCCTCTCCTGGAGAGGCAGAGGCCGGATGGCTCCCGTGGGACAGACCCGACCGCACATGTTGCAGTTGTACTCACAGTAACCGGTTTTAGGTATGAGTACAGGTGTCCAGATTCCTTCCCATCCGCTTTCCAGTATAGCATACTGCAGTCCGGCGCCGGATGTCGAGCAGACACGGATGCACTCACCGCACCGTATGCATCGATCCAGGAATTCCGGCTCTTCCATGGCACCCGGAGGTCGTATCACTCGGGTCTTATTCTCGGGTCTGGAGAATCCCGTCTTGATAAGGCCCACGGACAAAAGCCCGGCTGCTCCGGCCGTCATCAGCCTGCGGCGGTTGTAATCGACCTTTGCAGACGTGCGATTCTTCGTGAATCCAAAATCGATGGCATCCACAGGACACAAGGCCTGACAGTCCATGCACGAGATGCACTCCACGTTGTCTGTCGTCTTGAAATCGGGTAGGATGGCATCCATACGACATTTCTTCCGGCAGAGTCCGCATTCTGTGCATGCATCGGAGACACGTCGTCTGTACCAGCGAAACCGGGAAAGAAGTCCCAAAAGGGCTCCCAACGGACAGAGATTTCGGCACCAGAAACGACGGTGGAGGAAAGCAAAAAACAATACGGCTAAAAATATAATCGCGATGAGTACGCTGCCGCGGAATGCCATGATGTTTATGGGAAGAAGGACGCCCCGTAGCGATTCGTGCAGACTGAAGACCGTATCTTCCAGGAAGGGAATGGCCATGAGGAGGCCGAGAAATCCGTCGGTAATCAGCACAAATAGAGGATACAGAACGGTAACCATCGTTCGTGTGAACAGAGGGATAGGATCCACGAAACCGGCCAGTTGTACAGAAACCAGAGCACCCACGAACACGGCTATGAGGATGGTGAATTTAATCCATTTATACCGGGACGCTTTCTCATTCACGTATTTCGCTTTTACCGCATTGTCGAATCCATCGATGGTCGTTCCCAACGGACAGACCCATCCGCAAAAAAATCGACCCAGCACGACCGTCAGGACGAGCAGTATGAGCGATGGAACGATCTTGATGAAGAAGGAACGCTCTGCCAGGGTCGACGATAATCCCAACAGAGGATCCAGCCTCAGAAAAAAATCCACGTGCAGGCTGGATGTCAGTGGATACGTGGCCAGGAAAAAAAGGGCGATGTATAGGAATAAAAAAACAATTTGCGTAATACGTCTGGCGGTCCGCATGAGCGTTTCCGGTTTAAGATGTTAAGGAGATTGTTTGAATACGCAACTTCTGGAGGTCTGACTCGCCCAGGCCACGCTTCTGTGCTTCCTGCAGGAAAGCGACACGCTGAGGTTGCAGGTCGAACAACGTGGCACCGTAACTATCCACGGCCACGGCATCCGTACCCGCGATAACCATTTTTTTCTCTTCCACGTCGGCCAAATTCCCGCCACTGGGTCCGTTGCGCAGGAGCATCCGGTAAGCGTCGAGAATCGTCAGGTCCGGCTTTACCCGCGTGTTTAAATCAACAATTTTAATATTGAAATCGCGATGGAATTTACCCCGATTGCCTCCCAGGAATCCCATCAAATTCTTCATGCCCAGAGACATACCGCCTATGCTGTGGTGCTTGGCTATGGGTACGTTGATGATACAATCCGCTTCCAGCACATCCCGATACAATTCCCAGGATTTAATGAGTTCCCCCTCGGGAAATTTCACTTTCTTGAATCGTCGGTCGTACACATGCTGGACATCGGCACCGGCTTCGCTGGCCGGTGACCGAGCGGCTACTCTGGACCCAATCGAACACCGTATTGCGGTGAAGAAGTGCTGCGCCGGTGGTGCGGGATTACCAGCTAAGTGCCGCAACCACATGAATGGTTCAGCCAACA
>CAZTKR010000323.1:0-4469 GCA_964614115.1 uncultured bacterium
CTCCTAGGACCGTCCCCTTGACCAGGACGTTGGCCCCGTACAGCGGTTCTCCTGTCTTGGCGTCCAATACCTGTCCTGCGATGCGTCCCCGCTGGGTATTCTGGGCTGTCGTGGAAGAGGCAACAGCCAGGACACACAGTCCGAAGATGACGAACCAGTTGCACAATCCCCTCTCCGGGATTTTCCGTCTCATAATCCCTCCCTTCTTTTAAAGAAAGGGATGTCCCGGTCCAGGTTGGTAAAATCGGCCGTGATGTCGATGCCAGGTGTGATGATCCCTCTGACCACATTAACGGGAGTGGGCAAGTCTGTCTGTTCCGGATTCTGGTAGTAGGCCCCCAACTCCTTGACACCGAAAAAGTACAGGGGTATGTCCGGGAACCAGACCACCAGCACCCAGGCATAGACATCGGGTTCCAGGTTGAACGTGTAATCATACTCATCGACATACCTGGGAATCGTGTCGCTATAGGCGGCCAGGTTTTCGATGACAAAAGACAGGATAGAGTCGGGATCGCTCATGCCCTGGGGATATCTCTGAAGCACGGCCACTCGCACTTCTTTCGTTGAATCGGGCCACGTGCCGAGGAACGTAATCCTGCCCTGAATGCCGGAAGCGTTGCCCTCTTCTGCTGTAGGGCTTAGCCCGTGTCCTTTATAGCATGAAAGATGCAGGATTAACCAGGCCAGTGATATCAGGATGGTTCGAGTCACGTCTTTCCTTGATTGGTTTCTTATGCATTTCCTTGGGTCTGGGTCGGTTCTTGGGGAGTTCCCCGTTTCCGGAATATGGCCGCACCGAGGATGCCTCCCAGAGTTCCGAAAACCGCATCGATGATAAGGGCAAAAAAGAGATAGATGAGAATAAAAATCGGACTGAGAAACTCCTGATCGGACAGCTCATCCAGTAAGTCTTCGGCTTCCGGGGACAGATCGCTTTGGGATTCCAGTATGCCTGTCAGAAAATCCTGTACACTGCCTGAGCCGACAATGGCCATGAAGAAAGAGACGAGAAACGTGCTGAGGAGTGCCCCGAAAATGCCCGAGAGAAGGCCCACGATGGCGCCATCCCCAGCAGAAAACTCGGTGCCTGGGGGAAGCTGACGCCAGTAGAAGAAAGCACCCACACCTCCACCCAGGAGTACCCACATGCAGCAGAGACAATTGCCCATGTTGATATAGGGGATGGAAGAGAGTACCCCCATCACACATCCGCCGATGAGGGCCGGTACTAGTTTACTCGGTGACTTTTCCATGTGTATACCTCATGCTGATTGGTGAATGTGAAACGCGCTAAACAAGCCCGGGATCGTGTACAGAGAGACCACGGCGCCGAGAATAAGGCCTGAAAGTGACCGGAAAAAAGGATCGGGAACGTTGAGAAGGAGCCGGAATACGCCCATTTCCAGAGCTGTGGGGAGCATACCGATCCACAATATCTTCCTGGGGGGAAGCGACCTGTCGTTCCAGTTCCGTATAAAGGGATACAGGATCACACCCAGGAGAAATCCCACGTAGATGCTCGAACAACGGATGCACACGGCAAATGGATGACCCATCAAATGGAAAGAGCGTTCGGCGGCTTGATGGCATACGAAAGAGAAAAAGAGTGAGATGACGGCGGCCAGTTTCCGGGCCAAAGGATTTCCTTCTGCAAGAAAGGGTACGCTCATGAACAGGACACACCAGAGCAAGGTCAGGCTGAGCACTGTCGCATAAACGGTTATTTTACGTTTACTATCGATCCGCGAAGATTTATCCCCAGTCGTTGAGCTTTTCGTCATAACCTGCATAATATGAAATAATTATTTGGAAAAGTCAACCATTATTTAATTCGAATTTTATGTCGATCCGGTTTGGCCGATCCCAAACCGACACGGTGGTCGGACTCAGAACGGGCGGTATTCGTCAGATTCCCCTTGCATGGGCATGAAATTCTTTGTACCTTATTTATGTCCTCTACACATTTCATGAAAGAGAGTCGTACCATCAACAAACCGTTCTTTTCTTCCTTGTTTTGGTTTCATTCCCTTCATTAGCCGCAACTGTTTGTACTTAGAGGGAGTTTTTCACATTATTATGAGCCCTCCGGTTTGTCTTTTTTTACTCACTGATTGAAATTGATATTGGACAAGTGCTTATTATGCTCATTTTAGCCATGCCATGAATCTATTAACGAAAGGATAACGTATGACGACTGTGAAAGAAGGCAATACCGTACGCGTTCATTACACCGGGACTCTGGATGACGGTTCTGTATTCGATACATCGAAAGAAAAGGAACCCTTGGAATTTACCCTGGGACAGGGGCAGATCATTCCAGGCTTCGAAGAAGCGGTTGTTGGGATGAAAGTCGGAGAATCCAAATCCGTTCGCATCGTTGCGGAGAATGCCTACGGATTGCACCGTGATGAATTGGTTGTGGACGTGCCCCTGGATCAACTTCCCCAAGATTTAAATCTGGAGGTGGGTCGAAAACTGCAGATGCGCCAAACCAACGGACAATCTATTGTCGTCACAATAACCGGCATATCGGAAAAAGAAGTCACACTGGATGCCAACCATGCCTTGGCAGGTCAGGATTTGAAGTTTGAAATAGAGCTTGTCGAAATCGTCTCCTGAGGGAATCTCAGACTCAGTATAGTATCCCTTGGGCAGTTGCTTGCCGTAGGATGCTCTCTACGAAGGAACCATGCAGAATAGATCATCTAGGCGTTTGTGTTTAGCGTGCCGACTTGGTTCGTCCTACCTTCTGGACTTGACCCTCCCGAATACCCATAATCGAGCTATATCCACTTGCTCAGGATTGCCCTCCTTGTTTCCGAACGAAATGACCTGACATCGTGCAAAATGTACCTTGTCACGGTGACAATTGAAAAATCCAGCTTAAATTTTCCATACCGTATTATTTTATCAACTGTTCCACGAAGAAGGATAAGAAAGGGAACATACCCAGGTAACTGCATGTAACAATGGACCCAGGGTTTTCTCCGTCCATCGGGCGACTTTTTAAAACATAGGCAACCTATCGATGGTAAAGCACGTCTAATAGAGTGCTTTATCCGAGGAGAGCGTTGCTTTTTTCGATAACCTGAAGAACAAATACCCCGAAGATCCGAACATGTTATCCCAATGTGTCCGATAATATATCCGCACGGGCGAGAATCTGGAAGAAGGCGAAATGCTAGCCATGAAGATCATCTCATGGAGGCCGGAATCCAGCGGGTATCGGTAGAATGCGGTAAGCCTGCTCCTGAAAGCCGGCAAGGTGGACGAAGCCCTGGACATCTATGGTGATGCGTACATAAGGGAATATTCGGATGATCCCGCTGCGCTGAATAGCTTCGCGTGGTTCTGGGCCATGCAGGAGAAGAACCTGCCGAGTGCCCTGGCCGTTATCCAACGGGCGTTTGAAGTGAACCCGGAAGACGACAATCTGCTGGATAAGATGAGTATGGTCTACTGGAAGATGAAAGAATACAAGAAAGCCATCGAGACAGAAGAGAGGGCCGATGCTATGAACCCGAATCCGGGCTATCTTGAGCGAATCAAGCAGATCAAAGAGGATATGGCGGGCGTACGGATAAATTAAATCTGTTTGTGTCTCGCATTAATATAAAAGGGTTCGGTATACCGAGCCCTTTATTAATATCGTAATGATCATTGGGCGGCCTATAGATGGATTTTCCTACAAAAGGAATTCTAAAAGTCCGCCATCCGGACGTTGGCTGCTTTTTTTAATGCCTCGATATGATCGGGTATGATGTTTCTCTCCTCGGGTCTTCGGATGTCTTTAATCAAATCGTCCCTTACCTCTTCCAACGGTCTGTTGTTTTTTTCCCGCTGGATAACTTTGATGATGTGGTATCCATGCTCGGTTTCTACAATGTTGCTGATCTCACCGATGGGTACGGTAAACGCGGCGTCCTCGAAGGGTTTGATCATATCTCCCCGGTAGAAACCTTCATACAAGCCGCCTTTGTCCCCGGAGCCCGGGTCTTCAGAATACTGCCGAGCCAGTGCAGCAAAATCATCGCTCCTCCGGGCGCGGTCCAGGATTTTTTCCATCTTCCGGCGGATTTTTTCCTTTTCCGGTTGTGTCTTGTCCTTGGTGAGGAGGAGGATATGGCGGACCGATACGGTGGTGTCCTGAAGGTATCGTTGATAGGCGTCTTGGACCTGCTGATCCGTTAACCGCGTTTTCTCCTCAACGATCTTGTCCAAATAATTCTGGATGATGACACTCTGCTTGATGTCGCTTTTCACAAACTCAAATTCAACACCCGAATCGCTCAAGAATTTCAGGTACACATCTTTCCCGCCTGCCCTCTGGTAATGTTGGCTTAATATGCTGTCGATGGCCGCGGAAGAGGCCTTGATCTTCGCCTTGCGTGCAGTTTGCAGGAGCAGTTTTTTCACCACCAACTCATCCGCCGTCCGTTTTAAGAATACGGCCAACCGTCTTTCAG
>CAZTKR010000324.1:0-4450 GCA_964614115.1 uncultured bacterium
CGATGTCAAAGATCGTCAAGACCATGCTGAAGAAAAGCCTCGATTCTCCCGTCAACATGGATGCTTCATTGGCAAAAGAAGTGTGTAAGATGGATGATGACGTGGACACCATCAATCGAGAGATGTACAATCAAGTGCGAGAAGGTATCAATAAGCATCCCAACAGACAGGAACTCTTGACACATCTGTTGAGTACATCACGCCATCTGGAGCGTATCGGTGATTTGGCGACCAATATTTCCGAGGATGTTATCTATATGATCGAAGGAAAAATCATCCGTCATAAAACAGAAGATTATCGCAAAGCATCTGAAAAAAATAAGAACTGATGTCCATATAGTCACAAGATCGCGCTTTATACTCTTTTCTATGGAATGTGATTTGGATCGATCATCCCCTGGATAACCCATCGACCCGCGGCATCCCTTGCGAGATACACCAATCCGCCCGTCGTAAAATCCATGACTTTCTTCTCGGCATCACGCGTTATCAAATCGGACACCAGTTTGCTCAGATGTGGCAAGTGTCCCACCATCATGACGTCCTCATCCATGAAGCTGAGACGATCCGCCCAGATGGATGGATCGTCCAAAGGCTTTAGTCCATCGGACTGTATCACCCCCTCAGCTGGTTCCAAGGCTTGAGCCAATATTTCTGCTGTCTGCTCGGCCCGAAGCTTTCCGCTGTGTTGAATGGATTGGATATGGATATGAAAACGATCCTTGATAAACACTGCCAGCCGTTCGATCTCTTGGGTCCCCTTGTCCGATAAAGGACGTTCCGGATCCTCGCTTTCCGGTTTGGGCTCGCCGTGCCTGACTAAATAAAGTTTCATCGTGTTCGACGCTCCAGGAATGAATACACACCGTTTTCGTTTGATCGGATAAGAATGTCTACTCTGTTTATTCCGGATACTGGTCGTTCAACATGTCGGCCAGTTCCCAAAGAATTCGGCTTTTTCTCTTAATGTCCTTCGTTTTCATTCGACGATCTTCTGGCCTGCAGAGCACCACGCCTTCTGCTTCGACTACACCGCCCGATCCTACATAGACACCTGGCATGATTCGAAGCTCGCCTCTGGCACCTTTTGATGGACCGCTAACGACCAGGGCGTACCCGAATCCCTTCCTCCACCAGTCGTCGGGATTTCCTGCCTCTTTGCAACGATTACGTACCGGTTCCATCAGACTGGTCAATAGCGTATCGGGATATCCTTGCTTTTGAAATGTATGCTTGATTTCATCCAACGGACGGAAATCGGGGGCTTTCCGAAGGTTATTGAGATCAACCTCATGGAGAGGCCCGTGTTCGGTTTTTATTAAAATATCATCGATGGATCGGCATTGTAATCGGGTCATGGCCTCTGTAAGCTCTCTGAGGATGTCGTCCATCAAGACGGCCAATGGTTTTAAAACCTGACTGAAAAAATTCGGCGTCGATAATACATGTTTGATAGGAGTGTTGAATTTAACATGAATTCCACGGCTATCGGCCTTCCACTCCCAAGGTGGAAAAAGCTCCACAAACCGCGAGCCTTCTGGAAAACTCTGCTCCAGCCTCTGTCGTATCAGGTCTGCCAAGGGTTGGGCATACGTATTTTCGCAGAGAAGCCGCCGCGCCACCAGAGATAACACGGAAGGATCGATCCATGAAAAGTACTCGTTGCTTTCATTTTTCGGAGGAAAAGGCGGCCATCCCCAGAGCATGGCGTGCCATTTGGTGGGAATACTCTGAAAGCCCGTCTTTTCTTCGGGTTCTCCCCAGCTCCGGGGAGACCAGTTATACCCCACATGAATCGTCTCATTCTCTTCTCTCTGACCAATATAATCGACGATGGAGCACCAGACGTCCATCAAAAGGTCTCCCTCGGCATCAGGAACCCACTCCGGCCCCGGGAGATACCGGTCTGGACTCGTTTCCATGACCATGACATGGATATCCGGACTGTATGGGCTGTACACAGAGATGACAGACCACGGATTCTCACCGATTGAACATGTTTTTATAATGCTCGGTTTTAATTCCTCGATGAATCCTTTAAGATCGAGTGCATCCTGCGGACGAATACGTTTTATTTCGACAGGCTTTCCACCCTTGGGTGGCATGTAAGGAGTCAAGGGAATCGTTATCCGGGGGATACACATGAAACGCTCCTATCCTGAACAAACATTACCGAGTTCTGATATAAACTCAGGATGATGAAGGTGTTGGCCTTTAACCTATATACGGTTGAACATAGATAAACACCTATCATGACCGCTTAATATCCGCATCTGTGTTTAAACGTCAGGATTCTAAAGTAAAAGCTGTAACAATGACCATGTCATAAGTAGAAAAAATAATTCAAATTCGAGTAAGTCCTCACTTCATCACGATTCGCCAGTCCTCCCGGCATCTCCTGTGATATCTGTCGTTATGCGGAGGCAATCCGTGTGTCTTTCATCATCCTTTTCGATTTTAAAACGGTCGAGGATTCCCTTACCGCTTGCCGACAGTGGCCATATAGATAACAAATTGTTCTATGCCATCGATATTCAGACACTGATTCATGTCATCGTCGGAAAAGGCGCCTATAGCACACACACCGCAGCCGATAGACTCGGCGCATAAATACAGGTTTTGACACACATGGCCCGCATCCAGGAGCAAATATCGGTATCCCCGTTCACTGTACCGCCACGTCATCCGATACGGAACCGCTGTCCAGATGAATGCTGCGCCGCATGTCTTCACGAATTGCTGACCCAAACACGCCTGCACGATAAAATCGTCTATACCGGTATTCAAGTCCATTTCTGCCAGTTGGTGATCGAAGGCTTTATATCGATATAGACCTGATTTCAACGTATTCACGTTATTTACAAGTAAATATGTTTCAAACGCATGGCGTGCCCCTGCGGAGGGAACCGTTCTTAGCGTGGCGTGAGGTGCCATCACTTGTTGGACGCCTTGCGTACACCATAACAGAAACGATAATTCTTCCAGGGATATGGGATCACGGGAATAAGAGCGGACACTTCTTCGTCCTTCCACCGCTTGTTTCAGGGACAATGATCCCATCTTCAACGCGTTCGGGCTTGGTAGATCGGTGATGGTGCGTTTCGGATCGATTCGTAATTCCAGGGGCGGCGGTTCAACGCCTTTCATCTGGTCTGATTTTGTTAAATTCTGAAACTTGGTTTTTTCCATGAATTCTTGGCCAATTCCTGTCATGTTGCATTTGTCCTTCTTATCAATGTCTAGAACGGAGTCCCTTGAATATCCAGATTGGTGAGGCCAGCATCCTCTGCCCAGCGGACGGCATCGCGGTATTCTTGCCGTGTGATCCGGCGGGCAATGTCGGGAAAATCATGGGCCTTGTACGTCGGTCTGTACTGAGACATGATGTTCACATACGTATCCTTGGGCAGGTTATTCGCAATCCATTCGAGAACGTTCTTACTCCCGCTGACGTTGTTGGGCATCACCAGATGTCTAATCATCAATCCCCTGTACATCCGGCCGTCATCTGCCGGTTTTGCCACCCCGACCTGACTATGCATCTCCAGCAATGCTTTCTGGACGATTTCCGGATACGTTTCCGCACCCGAAGAGTACTTGGATGCCATGCTTCCGTCGGAATACTTAAAATCCGGCAAGTAAATATCGACGATGCCGTCCAGCTTTTTAAGGATGTCCAACCGCTCCCAGCCGCATGTATTATACACCAGGGGCACACGCAAACCTTGACCGGCTGCAAAATCCAAAGCCAGTATCGTATGGGGAGAATAATGGGTCGGCGTGACGATGTTGATGTTGATACATCCCAGATTCTGGAGGCGGAGCATCATATCAGTCACATCTTCGATGCTTCTTACACTTCCATCCCCTCCCTGGCTGATCTCCCAGTTGATACAGAACACACACCGAAGGTTGCAGTTTGAATAAAAAATGGTACCCGATCCACCCTTGCCCACCAGCGGTCTCTCCTCCCCAAAGTGGGGATGGTACGAGGCGATCTCCAGCTGTGCCGAGGCCTGACAGAATCCTTTATTTCCCTCGATTCGATTCACACCACATTCCCTGGGACAGAGCCTGCAGCTTCTCATGATCTCCCAGAGTTCCTCCCCCTTTTTTTTCAACTCTCCGGTTTTATGCAATTTTAAATAACCCGGCTCGAACGATGTATTCATTGACCCCTTTCTCGTACATCCCGTCAGATTCGATCCCGTGAATATGGATGGGATGGTAAAACCGAATACAGTACCCAGGAAACCGAGACCGCTGTGCAGAAAGTCTCGTCTCGTTCGTTTCTTCATGTCTTTTCCCCCGTTGTTTAACGATAAATCCTGTTTATCCAACAAATAAACTTTTTAATGTGTGAAGTATCGACCCAGATTTCGATAAGGTTAGAAATGCAATATAAATTAAGATTCCAATGAGCCATTCACTAACAATGATCCATCTTTCT
>CAZTKR010000325.1:0-4443 GCA_964614115.1 uncultured bacterium
TTATTTTGAATCCAGTTTTCCTGCATTGGTGATCCCATTGCCACGAATAACAATAATGTGACCGGTTTTCTGAATGTATTATGTGCTGCCAAAGATGCGGGTATTAAGAGATTCGTTTTCGCCAGCTCTTCGTCAGTCTATGGGGATGATGCAAATTTGCCCAAATTGGAGCATCGGATCGGGAAACCTATTTCACCATATGCGATTACCAAGTATGTCAATGAGATGTATGCTGAATTATTCCAGAAGATACCGAAGGCATCCCAACACCCATAAAAAAGCAGCCGGGTATCGTTACCGGCTGCTTTCGAATTCCAAACCGATGTGAGACTTTTTATCTATGCTTTGAATCGCCACCAAATACCGATGTTGGGCAGTGTGAATCCGTCGGATCCTTCCGGACTGTAGTAGGTGACTCCGAGTTTCAGACGGAATTTTTCCCATCCGAAAAGGACACCGCCGCCGGCGAAGAATCCTTCGAATTCGATATCGTAACCGGCTTCTGCCAGGAACTTTGTCTTGATGGAGAGATTATGATCGACGCCTCCGTATATGCGCGTGCCGGATGTGGTGGACGTGACATCGACTTCATCGGTCTCATAATCTCCGGACCAGGCCGTATACATGCCCGCCACATGAAGGGTCGTCTTCTCGCCCATTTTCGTACTGAGTACAACAAAGGGTGAGATGGTGGTGAAATCAGCATTATCATCATCATCATCAGAGAAAACATCGAGATTGAATTTTGCGAATTCAACGCCCGCGGCAAACGCCATTTTTTCCGTTTTGATGAAACTAGCCTTAAGGTTCACGTTGTACACCTGGAAGAGAAACAGAAGAATGTTGGTACCGACCTGGATGTTGTCTGTAATTCCGTAACCGATGGAACCAATACCCACGATAAATTCGTTTTGGTTCAGGGTATACCCTGTGGGCATCATCAGGTTATTGGTGATGGGCCTTCCTCTGAATCCCGGTTCTGCAAAAGCTGTGGATACTAAGAACATGAAAAGAAACACTGCACAGAGTAGCTTCTTCATGGTACAAACCTCCCTATTTGTTTTACAGGATCCGATGATGGCATAAATTTATAAAATAAAATTATATTTCCAAATGGTATTTTTGCGCAAGAATATGTTTATTGGTATTAGCGCGAAAAAAAATTTCAGCAGCACCTCGTATCCTTAAGTGTTATTCGGATATACGTCTCTGTTTTTTAATGTATATCCTTGTTTTCAGCCTTCAACGGCTATAACGAAAAGCCGGTGTGTTTACCCATTCATGCGATCATACGTTCCCATGGCATTCACTGTTTCGTCTGGTCATAAAAAAGTTGAAACCAGGTACCGTTATTTCTCGATGGAAACTAATTCTTACACTGGATTACCCCAGGATCGTGAGAGTGGCTTTTTATTGGGAGATCAAATCGTGATAGTCGTCCTGATATCCGGTGTCAATGTCCCGCAGCAGGCATGGATGAGAAGAAAGCAATTCTCTGTATATTATCGTTGGACAGTCTATAGAGCAGTCGACATCCTGTATAGAGACAATCGTCTTGCGTCTTCTCCTGCGGTCTCATTTTTTCCTTGACTTTGTTACATGAAATCGTTAATTATCTGGTGTCAACCTGAATAAAATTTAATCATACCGGATTCTGAAATCAACCGTTTTGAAAAGTTTAATCCTCATAAGGGAATGTATATTTTGTCGTGAATTCTGAGAATTGAAATAATCGAGCATGTAAGCGTGAGGAGGAATCCAAGATGAAAGCCCGAAAAGTAGTAAAATACGGCTTTGGGATACTCCTGGTTTTTACTCTGGGGAACCTGA
This sequence comes from uncultured bacterium, assembly GCA_964614115.1. Classification (GTDB taxonomy): domain Bacteria; phylum Zhuqueibacterota; class QNDG01; order QNDG01; family DSAB01; genus CAZTKR01. Next base: position 1,831 of record CAZTKR010000325.1, read on the forward strand.
AGAGTGCCACTTTTCTTGTGACCAACACGAACATCTCAGGTCCGGGAAGTCTGAGAGACGCCATGATCCAGGCGAATACGACGGTGGGGCCCGATTCAATCACCTTCAACATTCCGGGTACGGGTCCTCACACAATTTTTCCCAATTCTCCTTTACCCGACCTGGTAGACCCTGCCGGTGTCGTTATCGACGGTTTATCACAACCGGGTGCTGCACCTGGAACCGATCCTCCTTCTACGGCTGTTCTGATGGTCGAAATCAACGGAACGAATGCCGGGCCCACGCACGGATTCCGTATCTTATCCCCTTACAATACCATCCGGGGACTCGTAATCAATAATTTTCAGTGGGATGGAATCTGTATCGAGGGCGTCCCCGGGGGCACGTACAATAATTACATCTACTGTAATTTCATCGGTGTCGATCCGACGGGGACCGTTGCCCAGGGGAACGGTCACGACAGGACATCTCTCTGGGCCGGTGTGTATATACTCGTGCCCGTCAATCCCCAGTCGACGTTTACGGCATCTCACAATACCGTTGAAGCGAATCTGATATCAAGTAATTATGCCGAGGGAGTGGGCATAGCCAGTTGTCCTCCCGGAGATGTGTTCGAGAATGTCGTGTGCAACAATTATGTCGGAACCGATATTACCGGGACGATGGACCTGGGGAATGCGCATGATGGTGTCTACATCGGCGAGAAAGCCCGTGATAATGAAGTTGAATACAATTTGATCTCTGGGAACGACTATTCCGGTGTGGGCATCGTGGGTTATTATGACCCCTGGACGCAGTGGAACACGCGCAATAACCGTGTGCTGCACAATATCATCGGAATGACGGTTGATTTAACGCCGCTGGCGAATAGCCGGGAAGGGGTTTGCATCGGACAATACGGCACTGGTCGATGGGGTTATGCCTCGAACAACACCATCGGCCCAGGCAATATGATCGCTTACAACGGCAGAAACGGTGTCTTGATATGGGAAAACGAGGCGAATACGGTCAACGCGGACAGTAATTCCATCACACAGAATTCAATTTATGACAACTCATTACTGGGAATCGACTTATGCGACGACAGTGTGACTCCCAACGATACAAACGATCCGGATGCAGGCCCGAATCAGGTGCTCAACTTTCCAGTGATAAACAGCGCAGTCTTCAATGCCGGGCAGACAACCATCTCCGGTACGATAGAGATCGACACGAATCCTGCTCAGGCCGTCGTGGAAGTCTTTAAGGTACGCCCGGACCCAACGGGTTTCGGAGAGGGAGAGGTGTTTTTGGATGCGGCCACACCCGATGGTGCGGGTAACTGGACTGTTGTCGTACCGGGTCTGGTGGTCGGCGACTATGTGACGGCCACGGCGACGGATGCCAGTTCAAACACCTCTGAATTCTGTGAGAATGTGGCGGTAACCTGGGCCTCGGTTGTCGAGGACGCGAATCTTGCCGGGATACCCGTGACATACAGCTTGTCGCAGAACTATCCCAATCCCTTTAACGCGGAAACAGTCCTTTGTTATCGCTTGCCCCAAACAGAAAACGTCGTGCTGGACATTTGCAATGCATTGGGTGAGGAGGTACGAGTCCTGGTAGACGGAAGGAAGAGCGCGGGCGTGTACCGTGTATCCTGGGATGGTATGGATGCATCGGGAAGGGCTGTCCCCAGCGGTGTCTATTTCTACAGAATGAATGCAGGATCTTTTTCCCATGTCCGGAAGGCTCTCTTGATTCGGTAGATTGCAAGAGAATTGAAAAAGCCTGACCCTGTATTTGAATAATCTATCACTTAGAAGGATTCCTTGAAGGCAGAGATCCTTCTGCCATTTAATGGGCGGATACGGGCCTTCCACGTTCTCCGATGAAGATGTGCCGGGCTGTCGGGAGTTTGGAATATGACGGGCGTTCGGCATTTTAACGTCGACGGAGGATTTTCTCCGATGATCATGTCTCCACGTTTTCATCGGCTTTCTACCAACGGTGCATTAACCATCGTATCATCCTTTAAGAATCCGGCGGTATTTCCAGGATAAAAAAAGTCATACACCTCACGGGATAAATATCTTCACATTGGTCCATCGTCCAGACACGCTCGGTTCACGACGCCTACCGGTTCATCCGTTTCCATGGATTTGATGGAGTACCGGAGATCGCTTCTTCGAAAGCCGACGTCCGGCATGCACGGAAGCATACCCTGCCGAGTGTCTAAAAAAGGTTTGCATATTCAATATTTTTTCATAAATTACAACGTTTTGTACAGAGGAGAAATCGGGATATGTACTGTCCTCGATGCCGGTATGAATACAAACCGGGTATTTCGGTGTGTCCGGATTGTGGCGAAGACCTGGTGGATGAACTTCCAGATGACCCGAAAAATGCATTTCCGGACATCTCTTTTGTACCGTTGCCCAACCTCCCCGGGCGTGTATACGCAGAGATGGTGAAGGGCGTTCTGGAAAAAAAGGGAATACCCTGTTTTATTCGGTCCGATGGGCCCGGAGATGCTTACCAGTTTCAGGGAACCACACCCGTAGAAGGAATCTCCCTATTCGTTCCTGAGGACAGATATCACGAGTGTCTCGACATTCAGCATCGGATGTTGGA
>CAZTKR010000326.1:0-4347 GCA_964614115.1 uncultured bacterium
ATTACTTACTGACGACATTCGGATACGTCTGACTTGAAATAGTTATTTTTAGATATTATGATGGGATTGAATCGATATCCAAAACGACAACATATACAGATTCAGAATATTGATTGTATAAAATGTATTCTAAACCGACTATTTCCGATCAATAACAAAATAGGTACTGTGCAACAGTTAAGTACATGGCCGCCCGAACGAAAAAGCCCCTCGCATACGGAGAGGCTTTCCATTGCAGGCATTGTTTAACCATCACCAGGACATGAGATTCAGTTTTTTCAGGTCTTCTGCGTATCGGAGGACAAACGCGATATCCGTCTCTCCGAACTCGGCACTGACAGCGTCGCGGATCCAAAGCAGATCATGCGTTCCGTCTGCGAAGTTAGCGATCTCGAACGTCTTGTTCCTCATATTGCCCCCGATGAGCCGGGGATTCTCGTCGTACCATTTCGCCTCTTCCCCCAACGCGTTGGAGAGAAATCGGTACGGCAGGGGCCCTCGGAATGTTCTCTTCGGCACGATGCGTTTGGTCCGCTTTTCTATTTCTGTGAGGCCAGCCTGGTCGGGTTTCAATCCTCTTGACTGGCATACGAACCTGTAATACCGATCCAACCGTTGTTTCTCCTGTGCAACGTCCTTTGCCAATGTTTTGGCCAATCCGGCGATGGCATTCCGGGCGGTGGCGTCCTGACACAGTTCTTTGCACGACTGTACGGATGCCGATTCGATGGTACCGACGATTTCCGCGTAACTCAACAGGTTTCGGTATAATCGCGAAGCAGACTGTGCAAATGTGTCCGATCCAGAGTGCTCCCGGAGTAAAACCATGCTTCGGCGTGTTCGCTGGTGCATCCGATCCAGCCCCCGCTCGGCCACGTAAGCGGCGATGTCAACGGCCTTCTCGCCGCGGGCATTGGCAATCACGAATCCCGCCATGGCAGCAGCCAGAGTCACACGTCTCAGCTCCGTGGGGTCGCATTTGTCCGGTGTATCGTATGAGGAATGGTGAAACACATCCGAGTGAACCAGCATTACCGATGGCACACCGATGGTGGGATCGGTAAAGATCACATGATCGCTGCCCCCGGAATAGCCCACATTCCGATAATTCAAATCCTGCCGGCTCCCGCGTGAGGAGGACAATGGGAGCCCGTCGACCCAGAGGAACATGTCTTCAACCACATCGCCCAGGTAGCTGGGTGCAGAAAACGGCGGCCGGGTCATGATCATGAAAGACCGGCACGCTTCGTAATTCTCACCGATCATATCCAGATTGATGCCCACCTGGGTGCGTTCTCCGACTTCGGGATGGCTGTCTACATAGGCCATGGCCCCGTGCATCTCGGGAAGCCATAGAAATCGGATGGAACGGTGGGGTCTTTCCATCTCACCCGATCGTAACAGTTGCGTGAACACCCTGGCCATCTCCATCATACCCGCCGAACCCGAAGCATTGTCGTTGGCTCCTGGCTTGTAATGATCCAGATGGCCCATGATGAGGATCTCTTCATCGGGACGGGTGCGTCCCCGTATCAGTGCAGAAACGACGGGCATCTCGCCGTCGAAGAGCTCGGCATCCACTTCGGCCCGCATGACTACTTTTTTATCCGATTGAAAATAACGCAGCAAACGAGTCGTCTGCCTTCGGCTCAAACTGAATCCCCAGCCCGCCTTCTCCCGTTCCTCTCCGCTGAAATTCAGCCGCTTCAGTTCTATGAGATCAGGATAATCCATCCGATCTTCACGATCCGATGGGCCGACCACGATCCCCGCGGCGCCCCGCTCAAGAACGGCACGCCGATGGACACCATCCCCATCACCGCCCGTGGCAAAGACGATTTTGCCCTTAATATCGACATTTTCATAATCGCTATCCGCCGTACCGCTCCCCACGTAGACTACTTCGGCTTCGGCCTTGCCTCCGTGACTGTAGGCCATCAACGAAGTGGCGACATCGGAAAAATCGGCCAGGAGTTCTCCTCGGGGTTCCACCAGCCATAGCCGTGCACCCTTCACACGCCAGCCCACCGGGGATTGCCACCGAAGATACGTGGCAAAACCGTCCGATTTAAACCGTTCCACGTGGACATCGTCCAGCCCGAATGTATTCAATTCTTCGACGACATAATCCACGGCATCGTTGTATCCCGATTCGGGGCCACCGCCTCGAATGCGATGAAACCGGGAAATTTTTGTCACGTAATCATGCGCACGTTCACCCGAAATTTCGTCGATCAAAAGCGGTGCCAGTTCGGCATCAATCAGGTAACCTCCGACCAACTGGCTATACGTTTTACTTCCTAATGAAAAGACCAGGGCCAGTAGGACGAGTAGACAAAAAAGACGCTTATTCATCCGTCACCTCCGGAGTTGAATGGAATGTTTCTTGTTTCAAACATTCAATCTAAGAAACGTCTGCAAAATATTCAAGGATTAAATACGTAACGGAAATCACCCATCTTGGATATTCAAACAACACTCAGAGAAAAGGTGTTTTTCGAATCAGTGTCTCTTGCGATGCACCACTCGATATGCGTCAATGTTTCGAGAAAGCGCCGATCATGACTCACCAGGACCAGGCCGCACGGACAGTCGGACAACGCCTCTTCCAGACAGGTGATGGACGGCAGATCCATATGATTTGTCGGCTCGTCCATGATGATGATGTGGGGCTCCTGCGTCATGCCGATGGCCAGCAAGAGCTTGCGGGTTTCACCCGGACTGGGCTCATCGCTCTCCAGAAGCCGGTGGGGCCGCGATCCCAGGCGACTTACCACCGTCATCAGATGACCCAACTGGGTTCTCTGAAGATGCCGTGCCCGCTCCAGTATGCGGTAAGACTGCCGTGCATCGATTTCCTGGGGCACGTAGGTCACGTGTGCCTTCGGCACGTTGAGGGCTCCCAGGAGATGCCGAATCAGCGTGCTCTTTCCCGCGCCGTTGGGGCCGGTCACTGCGATACGATCGGCGGGTTTGATGACGAGTTCGGGATAGACAAGTCGCCTCTGCGCTCCCAGCGGTAATGAATCCGCGGGAAGATGAACGAGGAAATCCCTTTTGGAAAACGAGCCGGGCAGCCAGATCCCCAACGTCTGTTCCTTTTTAATCTGAATACCCTCGAGTTCCCTCTGCGCATGCTCGACCCGGCCTTTGATTTGGCTGTAGAGTTTTCCGCCCACACCATCCTTGCCGGTGACACGGGCCCGATCTATTTTCTCTCTCCCGTCGTGGTCCCTCCGGGCCAGACCCCGTTTCGACTGTTTTTTATCCGATTCATCGGCCAGCGCTTTCCGTCGCGACGCTTCTCTCTTTAATTTTTTGACTGCCCGTTTTTTCAGGTTATACTGCCTCTGGACATACGCCTGTTCGGTCTTCAGCGCCTGCATAGCCTTGGTAATGCCGCCCGGACGCGTGATCACACCAGGGGGATCCACGAAAATACACTGCTGACACAGGATATCCAGGAGGTCACGGTCGTGGCTGACAAGAAGTCCGATGCCACGAAAGGCCTTTAGGGCACCGGCTATAATATCGCGGGCCTCGCTGTCGAGATGATTCGTGGGTTCATCGATGGCCAGCACATCGGGCTGGAGCCACAGAGCAACACCGATTTGTGCGCGTTTGCGCTCTCCGTGGGACAACGTCGTCCAGCGCTGAACCCAGTCTTCGTTCAGGCCCAGATGGTCTACAAGGATACTCGCCGATTTTGAATTTGCAAAGAGCAGCTCGTCCAATCCTTCGGGCACATCGTCCGTTCGCTGCGGACAGTAAAGTGTGCTCATGTGTTGGTCGATATGGCCCACATCGGGCACCAGAAGCCCTGTGGCCAGCTTGAGCAGCGTGGTTTTGCCCGCCCCATTGGCCCCAATCACACCCGACCAGCCGGAGGCTACATGCAGAGAAATGTCCTGGAACAGCGGATGACCGGCAGTGGGATACATGAACGTCACATGCTGAAATCTCAGGAACCGTTTCATGGGTTTGGTTTTTCTCCCAATACCGATGTATTTAGACAAAAAATATCCGAACAATAAAAAAGCCACGCTTCCGTGGCTGTCATTAAAGATTGTTCAAATGCCACGGGCTGAAACAAATCAACGGAAAAGACTTTTTAAACCTGGGATCGTGTGGTTATGGAGACTTGGTGGCCCGTATCGTACGCTCTTTCGTACGACACCCTTGTACGTCGATGAGGCTACCCTGCACAAGATTCTCCAGAGCACCTGAAAAAGTCTGGATTCCGTTGATTTAGATTTTCACGCCCATGACTCCGTTCATCTTTTTATCTTACGTGTAATTTAAATTAGGGTTGTTTACAATCTCGGGATTTCCTAAACTGTTAGAGGT
>CAZTKR010000327.1:0-4305 GCA_964614115.1 uncultured bacterium
GTCAACAGAGTTCCCGTATCCGGTAAAGTCATCCATTTTAGTTATCGTCCGGGACACTTTATACCTGCATTTTTCCGCAAATCCTCGAATCGGAACGAACAAAATATTATCGGAATACAGGGGAGTGCAGGCGTTGTTTTTGTGAAGCAAATTGCGGGACTGCTGGTCAGGCGTATCGTATGCCGCCTTCGTGTGGGGGACGAAGTTCAGCAGGGTGAACGGTTTGGAATGATTCGCTTTGGCTCCCGCGTGGAAGTCTATGTGCCGCCCTCGGTCCATTTCGGTGTATCGGAGGGAGATAGGGTCAAGGGTGGAGTAAGTATCATAGGGGATATCCATGAAGCCTAAATGGATATTCGTTCCCAGTTTTTTTACCTTCCTTAATTTTTTGGGTGGATTTTTATCCATATTAAAATCCATAGAGGGGAACCTTTACAGCGCAGCATGGTTTATCGTATTGGCCGTCCTTTGCGATGGGATGGATGGTAAGCTGGCACGATGGACGGGTCAAGAAACAGCATTCGGTTTTGAGCTGGATTCCCTGGCCGACCTGATCTCATCGGGTGTGGCACCGGCCCTTCTGGTATATCAGGGCGTGTTCTTCAAGACGCCTGCGGTCGGTTATATTATTTGTTTTTTGTATGTATTTGCAGGGGGATACAGACTGGCCCGTTTTAACGTGGTTCAGGGGGGCAATCGAAGCGAGGGCTATACGGGTCTTCCCATCCCCGTAGCCGGATTCACGCTGGCTTCACTATGGATTTTCGAACCGATGATCGATCTCTCCATCGACATGGCCTGGTGGATTGTATTAATGCTCATGATCACGCTTTTGATGGTCAGCACGGTTCATTACGATTGGCCAAGGTTGATGTTTAAGAATGGATGGAAGCATAGCGCACGATCGGTGGCCATGTTAGCGGCTGTGGTTATGATGGCGGTATTCCCTCAGTGGAGCCTGTTTCCACTCTTTCTATTCTATATCCTCTGGGGTGCTACACGTTGGTTCATCGTCGCGTTACGAGGAGAGGTTAGCCTGCGTGATTTTTTTCTTTCTACAGGAAAACCATTAAAGTAACAAGGTGTTATGTTAAGTTCAATCGGAACATCGGAACTTCTCATCATCGTTTTAGTGATCCTCTTGCTCTTTGGGAGCAAACAGCTCCCACAAATCGTTCGGAGTTTGGCCAGAGGGTGGCGAGATATTCAGAAGACAACACAGGAGGTCAAGGACGAAATTCAGAATGTTATCGATGATGAGAACGAGTTACTGGGTTAGAGCTATTTTTACGATGTACTAATTTAGGAGGCAGTGAACATGGGATTCGGATCGATTGGCATGCCAGAACTTCTGATTATCCTTCTGGTAGTTCTCCTTTTGTTTGGCGCAAAAAGACTACCGGAGTTAGCACGTGGTCTCGGTAAGGGGATTCGGGAGTTCAAGGATGCAACGAAGAATGTAGAAAAGGAATTCAAGGAGTTGGAGAAAGGAGAAGAAGAAACAAAAGAAAAAAAAGAAAGCGATTGATATATATTCTCCGATACAAAAATAGGATAAGGATGAAGCTTGCAAAATAGGAGGCGTGATTACGGGTCTATCCGTGATCAGATCGTATCAGGCCAGTTAAGCTGTGCCAACCTGACAGAAACGTGTTTACGGCAGATGGATGAAGGCGTTGATTTGAACGCCTTCATTTCTGTTTTCAGGGACAGAGCCAGGCAAAGGGCTGAAGAGGTCGATGCGAAACTCCGGGAAGGTCGTACGGGACGGCTGGCAGGAATGATCGTGGCAGTAAAGGACAATATTGCCGTGAGGGACGCTCCCCTGACGTGCGGTTCAAAAATACTCGACGGATTCATATCACCCTATCATGCCGCCGTGATCGAGCGTCTGGAATCCGAGGATGCCATCCTTATCGGAAAAACCAATCTGGATGAATTTGGTATGGGCTCATCCAGCGAGAATTCCGCCTTTGGGCCCGTGAAGAATCCGTTGGATAAGGAGCGATCGGCCGGAGGCTCCAGCGGTGGTTCGGCCGTGGCCGTGGCAGCCGGAATGGCAATGACAGCCTTGGGTACAGATACCGGAGGTTCTGTGAGGCAGCCGGCTGCGTTTTGCGGCATTGTCGGTCTTCGGCCGACCTACGGACGTGTTTCACGTTACGGCCAGGTAGCCTATGCATCGTCCCTGGATCAAATCGGCTGTCTTTCGAATACAGTCGCCGATTGTGCATGTGTTCTGGATGTCATCGCCGGGTATGATGACCGGGATAGTACATCGTCGAACATTCCCGTTCCCGAATATACAGATTTTTTAAACAAAGATGTTGGGGACATGAAGATCGGCCTGCCCAAAGAATACATGGATGAGGGTTTGGACGATGACGTACACGCATGCCTGGAGAACGTACTGGAGGTTCTACAGCGTTCGGGTGCCGATGTCGAGGTCATTTCACTGCCCCATACAGAATACTGCATCGCCGCCTACTATGTGATTGCGACGGCAGAAGCCTCATCCAATCTGGCCAGGTATGACGGTGTACGGTATGGCTTCCGTCATGACGGAACCTTCGATCTACCATCGATGACCACTGAGAGCCGAACTCGAGGTTTTGGGATTGAAGTGAAGAGGCGAATCATGCTGGGTACGTACGTACTTTCGGCAGGCTACGCGGAAGCATATTATCAGAAAGCACAGAAAGTACGAACGCTGATACGGCAGGATTATCATCATGCTCTCGATACGTGCGATGTTTTGATCGGGCCCACGACACCGACAACGGCCTTTCGTTTAAAGGAGAAACTGGATGATCCGATGGCCATGTATTTATCGGATGTGTATACCGTGTCTGCGCCGTTGGCAGGTCTGCCTGCCATATCCATACCTGCGGGTACGTACGGATCGGGACTCCCCATCGGCATTCAGATCACGGGAAGGCCATTCGGTGAAGGGGAGCTATTGAGAATCGCTCATCGGATAGAGAAGGAGCAACCGGTGCTCCAGGGGTAGGACGGATTATCTTTAGGTGATCGGGAGGTACTCATGGAACTGAAAATAGTTCCGATAGATAAACCAGAAGATATGAATTTCATTTTGGGGCAGTCTCATTTCATTAAGACTGTAGAGGACGTTCATGAGATGCTGGTTCAGACGATACCAGGCGTTCAGTTTGGCTTTGCATTTTGTGAGGCTTCCGGGCCTCGTCTCGTCCGCTGGACGGGCACGGACGAGAGCCTGATAGAACTGGCAAAGCGCAATGCCACCCAAATCGCTGCGGGCCACAGTTTTATCCTTTTTTTGGGAAACGCGTTTCCCATTAACGTCCTGCCCGCACTCCGGAACGTACCGGAAATTTGCAGCATCTTCTGTGCAACGTCCAATTGGACCCAAGTTATCGTTGCAGAGACCGATCAGGGGCGAGGTATTCTGGGCGTCATCGACGGTGAGAGTCCTCTGGATGTAGAGGAAGAGGATGATATTCAGAAGCGGAAAGAATTTCTCAGGAATATCGGTTACAAACTGGCCTAACGTTTTCATCAATATTAGTTCTGATCAAAAACGACTGAATCGAGGTATATCATGGAAGACTCGGATCAGAGAATTCCCGAAACCACGTTGGAGGCCCTGGCAAGGAATTTTTTCAAGGAAACATCGGCATACGGCTTCAAGCAAGTGGATTATGTACGGTTCGTGAATTACATTCTCGACCGTGCCATGGGCCGTCAGGACGGTGTCGGGATAAAAGAAAAAAAGCCGCCGGCGGAGCTAAAAAAAACAAAAAAAGGTGTCATTAAAAGTTCACAGCCCCCACAGCTGCCTTTGATCGGGAAGAACGTGAGAATACGGGCATTCCACAGGGAGCAGGACAAGTCCTTGTTGGAGAAGTGGGTGGTGGATGAATACGGGCGTTATTTTCTCCTATCGTTGACAACAGCCAAAGCGATTAACCTGGAACAGCTCATCGAAAACGATTTTCATATCATCGGTATCATCACACTACACGATGAAACGCCCATCGGAGCCATGGCTTACCTGAATTATGACGTGATGCAGTTCAAGGCCGAACTGCGAAAGTTGATCGGCGAGCCCGACATGAGGGGTAGGGGTTACGGGAAAGAGGCGACACACCTTTGGATTGGATACGGCACAGAGACGTTGGATTTAAAAAAAATTTATTTGAATATCATTTTGACTGGCTGGATAAAGCTCAGAAAGAAAAAATCGATAGGCATCTTTGTTTTTGCAATCAATGCGTTAATGAACTAACATTAGAAGGTTTTAAGTTATTTAGGCCTCAAAAGACT
>CAZTKR010000328.1:0-533 GCA_964614115.1 uncultured bacterium
TTCCTGCACGATGCGCATGTTCGCATTTTTATGACATGGGAAAAGTGTAAAATTCGAAGTGTATATAACACTTAAAAAGTAAGGCACGTTATGGACAAACGGAAGATTCATTTATCCGCCGCCATAACGAAAGGGGTCTCATGCGTATCCATGAGACCCCTTGAATCAAGACTCAATGGACCGATGATTTATCTCATTTTTGATACGCAACGTGAAGCCATGGGATATGCGGCGCTTTATCGACTGTTATTTCGTTCTCGGTCTTTCCGACTTGTATCTCGGCCGTAGCTGTACCGTACTCCATGCTGGGCCACCAAGACACCTCCACGTGCACTTTATACATTCCTTCAGGGATTTTATTCCCTCGATGGTCTGTCAAATCCCACACGTATGTATGTTTCCCCCAATCGATACTGGCGCCCGTGGTGCCGTCGCTGTCGAAGCGGCTGCTGTGTGCCCACTGCGGTAGGTTCACCTGTTTTTCCTTGGCATAGCCAGAGAAGCCAGAGACATAGAGTGTCTTGACAAACTGA
>CAZTKR010000328.1:543-4302 GCA_964614115.1 uncultured bacterium
GCATCCTCCACCCAGACGCCCGTTTGTGGCGCCAATTCATCCTGAAAACCGAGATGGAAGTTCACGAGCACCTTCTCACCCGAAGAAGCTGCCTTCTCCCTGCCGTGCCAACGCAAGCTGAATTCATCGTACACACCCTGTGCATCCTGGGCCTGGGGATAGTCTTTGATCAGCTTCATCCACAGGGCAGTCCCCTTCTTCCTGTATCCGAAACCCAAATGATAGAGTGCCTCGGCACGCACCGAGTCCGGCAGCGTTTCGTCATTGGCTATGGCTTCTAATAGAGTCAATCCTTCGTCTATTCTCTGGACAAAGAACGGCATCATCACACAAATTACGGCATACTCCATGCGGGCTCTGACATTCGTGGGGTCGATCTCGGTCAATCGTTTCGTCTGTTCGACTATCTCAAAAGCCAGGTTGGTGAGCCTGCTCTGATCTTCGTAAATGCGTTCATCATAGGCCAGCATCCCATCCTCCGAGAGAGTCCTGACCAGAAGATGCTGGGCATCGAAATGATTTTTGTTCAAAGAGACCGCTTTTTTCAGCGCCTCCTGGGCCTCGATCCACCGGCCTTCATCTATATAGGCCTTGCCCAGGGAGTAGTTCAGCTCAAAATCCTCCGGTGCTTGTTTCAATTTTTCTTTCAATGAGACGATTTTCGGACTATCCTGCTCCTTCCTGGATTCGAGAGCCTTGGCCGTCTCCACGGCCTTCTCCAGACCCGCCAGCCCGTTTCTGGCTGCCTCGGCCAATTCACCCTCCGGCGAAAGCTCGAGGACTTTTTCCCAGACCGACCTGGCCTTCTCGAATGTACCCTGCGACTGGTATCCTACCCCCAGGTACTGGTAAACGGCGGCCTCTCTGCCGGATGTATCCTCGCCCGATTGTTTTTTCAGTATAGCCAATGCCTTTTCCAGATGGTCCACACCCGAATCCAACTTCCCGAATAATGACGGCACGCTCACGCCATACACGCCATAATAGAAATGCGCATCGTAATTATCCGGATTCAGGGCGATGGCTTTCTCAAAGGAAGAAAATCCCTCGTTCACGGCAACCATGGCCGTATTAAAATCCCCGGTCTCACTGCTCTGCTGACCCACGGCTCCCCACGCTAATCCGAGCTGAAGATGGGCATTCGACTCGTTTGGATACGTCTCCACCGCCTCTTTTAAAAGATCCACGGCTTCCTGAAGCTTGCCCTCTTGCTGCAGTGCCTGCGCTTCCGTAAAGTACGTGTTTAGAGACTTCTGTTGCGCATACACGGCTACAGCGAAGGCAATGATAAAAAATACAAGGCTTGCTCTCTTCATCGGTATACCCTCCAGTTTATAATACTCTGACGAACAGAATCTTCACGACTTCAACATTCCCGGAATGGGGTCACAACAAATCCATCCGAAAAAAGATACTGCTTATTTTCATATTGAAGCAAACTTACAACACTAAGACTTTGTACGTCTTGTGACAGCGTGTGTTTCGAAAAATCGAGTATCCGAAAGCAATAGGCTGAAAGACGACTGCATCAGGAATAAGATGGAGAGGATGGGTTCTCTGTCAAACCGTAGAACACACGGAAACCGAATACGATACACCCCAGACCCAGAATCAGCCAGAGTGGAGACACATGTCCCTTGAACCGATACCAGCCCAGTTCTTCCGATCCGGTATTTATCAGTATTACCGCCAGGGCGTTGTTAACGCCATGAACCACGACACTCGGGAAGATGCTCCCGCTCCGCCAGACCAGAACACCCAGACACACGCCGAGGATCAGTATTTCCACGAACCACCAGGGATTAAAATGAACAAAGGCGAACACGAATGCCGTTACCAGGACGGCCTTGGTCACATCGGTCATTTTCTCCAAGGTCCCTTGAAAAAAACCCCGGAATAGCATCTCTTCGGCAAAGGATGCAACGACCACGGTAGCCACGACGATGATGGCCAGTTCGCCCATCGTATCGAAGAGCAAGAATTCCCTCATTACCTGATAGAGTTCTTCGGGCATGGGGATAAGTATCTGGATGAGTGTATCGAGTTCGTCTATGACAATGCTCAATCCCACACCGATGACTCCGCTGACCAGGAGAACGACACCGTCCACGCGTTGCCATCGAAACGTCTCCCGGAAGGAATACTTACTCACCAGAACGAAGACGAGCACTGGGAGCAGGGTCAGGGTCTCTAAAACAAGAAGCTTGCTCTTGGCCGTGGACCCCATCCACAACAGCTCGCACGCGATAAGCAGAAAAAACGTACCGGCCAACACGAGAAAAATGGCGCGTACGGTCGGCACTGGCGGCCCTTCGGTCTCCGTCATTTCCCACCCTCGTGTTTCTGGATAAACATCAGAAGATCGTCCCAGGGAACCGATTCCTGCGTACTCCCTTCCATATCCTTGACCTGCGCGGTGCGGTTCTTCAGTTCTTCATCACCCAGGATGATGGCAAACCGGGCACCCCGACGGTTTGCCTCCCGGAGTTGGGCCTTCAGACTGCGAGACCCGAATCCCATGATGCTCTCCACACCGGCTTCATGAAACGTCGTCAGGAGCCGAATCCCTTCCCTCTTTGCCTTTTCGTCCTGAAACGCAAAATACACACGCGGGCGTAAGGTATCGGGCACATCCACCCCTTCTTCCTTCAGGGAAAGAACGATGCGTTCCATGCCCGAAGCAAACCCGACGGCCGGTACCGGAGGCCCGCCGATGGCTTCCGACAGCCCATCGTACCGCCCCCCGCCACATACGGCATTCTGAGCGCCGATACCCTGAGCCCAGACTTCGAAGACCGTCTTCGTGTAATAGTCCAGTCCTCGCACGAGCCGGTGATTGAGGCTGTACTGGCGTTTCGAGTCGTCCAGATAAGCCCTCAATGTCTGAAAATGCGCTCTACATTCATCGCACAGGGATTCTATGACCGGAGGAGCCCCCTGGATGGCCGGCTGGCACTGAGGATTCTTGCAATCCAGCAGCCGTAGCGGATTCTTCTCGAGCCGCTTCCGGCAATCCTCACAAACTTCGTTGAGATGATCTTTGTAGTAACTCACCAGTCTGTCGAGAAAGTTCGGACGGCACACCGGGCATCCGATGCTGTTGATCTGGAAGCTGAGCTTCTTGAAGCCCAGCTCCTTATACAGATGCCATGCAATAGACATGATCTCGTAATCCACGGCCGGGTCCTGCTCCCCCAGGGCCTCCACGTCAAACTGGGTATGCTGGCGGTATCTTCCGGCCTGGGGGCGTTCGTACCGGAATACCGGGCCCATGGCCCACACTTTCACCGGTTTCGGCAGGCTCGACATGCCGTGCTGAAGGTACGCACGCACAATGCCGGCCGTAAACTCGGGCCTCAGGGTAATGGATGTTCCCCCTTTGTCCTTGAACGTGTACATTTCTTTCTCGACGATATCCGTTCCCTCGCCGACACCCCTCTGGAACAATTCCGTCTCCTCGAACACGGGCATATCCAGTCTCTCGTATTCATACAGGCGGATCACCCGACGGATGGTATCTTCGACATAATGCCAGTACGGTTGCTCTGCTGGCAGAATATCCTTGGTTCCCTTGGGAGACTGGAAAAGCGTCTTTGCCATGAATTTACATCTCCATTTCAGCGTTTCGCGTCAACGCGGGCCGACCCGAATCCTCGAACCGAACGATAGCTAAAGCAAAGGGGAAATGGACAGGTATAGAGAACTCCGCGTTAAATTATGGGTACTCCACAGGTTCATCCGAATATGAATCCTGAGAAA
>CAZTKR010000329.1:0-4273 GCA_964614115.1 uncultured bacterium
TGAAAATGTTGATATTTTGTGAAAAAGATCAATATATCATTAAACGCATCTTTCAGGAAACGGGTATTATCGCCCACATACTGTGTCGGCGTGTTGATTTCATGGGCGATACCTGCTGCAAGTTGACCGATGGATTCCAGTTTTTGTGCCTGTAGTAAATGCGACTCTAACTCTTTTCGCTCGGTAATGTCCAAGATAACGCTCAACGTGCCGGTAATATTTCTATCCTCGTCATACATGGGCGACGCCGATACCAGAACATATCGTACGTTGCCACTTTTATCGTACAATCGCGTCTCATAGTACTCCGACACGCCGGACAGTCTCGATTTCGTTTTTTTTCGTAATAGTTCGAATTCATTATCCGGACTGAGATCTTTCATGTTCATACCAATCAATTCCTCCGGCGTATAATCCAGGATTCTAGCAAATGTGGGATTAACATAGGTTAATGTTTCCATAGGATCGGCAATAGCTATCCCTGCAAAAGCATTTTCGGCCACAGCTCGATACATTCTCTCACTTCTGAGGAATTGATGTTCAATCCGTTTTTCATGGGTTCTATCATCCACAACTGTTACGGTTTCCCCCGTACTGAGTTGGTACACATAATAATCATGCCAAAAATCGATCTCATCTTCTGCCTGTTCTGAAGCAGATAATTTTTCAGGTTTACCTGTTCGAGTAACTTTATTAAACATATCTAACAGGCCATGGCGTTTTAGGTAAGGTAGCAGAGTAAATAAGTGTTTGCCAATTGTTTGTTGTTTCGATAGCTTCTCAATTTTTTCGGCAGCCTTATTGATATCCGTCACAATGTATTCATTTTCCTCCTTTTTACATACAATGATGCCACAGATGATGTTATTGAACAGTTCTCTGTACATTTCTTCGTTTGTGGCAAGAGCTCTCTTATACGCATGCATGCTTAACGCCATTTCGATGGATGAGTACAGGATTCTCTGTTCAAAAGGTTTCATGATATACCCATACGGCTGGCTCTTTTTGGCACGATAAATGATATCATCTTCTGCGTAAGCCGTGCAGTAGACAACTGGTATATCGTCCAATTTAGTTATTGTCTCGGTTGCATGGATCCCATCGATTTCTCCTTTCAAGTTGATGTCCATGAGAATGATATCAGGTTTTAATTGATGAGCCTTCTGAATTGCTTCTTCGCCGCTAAGAGCAATATCAACAACCTCATACCCCAAAATATTAAGCATACTCTCTGTATCTCTAGCAACGATTAATTCGTCTTCGACGAGTAATATGCGTGTCACTGGCAATCCTCATTATTGTTGACTTTATCTATCGGAAGGATCAATTCGAAAGTCTTGATTCTGTCTTTTTGTATGAGTTTCAATTCACCGTCAATTTGATGTGTCAGATCCGTGATAATGGTCATGCCCAACGAATGGACTTCGGACGGTTTAAAATCTGGCGGCAGACTCACGCCGTCATCCCGGACAGATAATCGTATGCTGTCTGAGTCTTTTCTTGATCGTATTTCAATGAATCCCTTTCGATCTCCAGGGAAAGCATGCTTGATTGCATTCGTCGCTAGTTCGTTCATGATCATTCCACAAGGAATAGCCCGGTTCAAATCTAAATAAATATCTTCATTCTTTAATCGAATTTGAATTCGATTCATATCAGGGTTGAAAAGTTTTATCAACGAGGTTATCAGATTATTCAGATAATAATTCATATTAATCCGTGCAAAATCTTCGTTAGTGTACATCATTTCATGAACCATGGCCATTGACTGAATGCGGCTGCGGGATGTGCTGAAAATCGCGGTTAAATTTTCATCATCGATTTTTGAGGCCTGCAAATTAAGCAGGCTGGATATAATTTGCAGGTTGTTCCTCACGCGATGGTGTATCTCCTTCAGGAGTATGTCTTTCTCCCTGAGAGATGTCTTTATCTTCTCTTCCGCCAGTTTTCGTTCGGTAATATCCTGATTGACGCCGTACGTCTTAATCGTTTTTCCGTTCTCATCCTTGACAATAAAAAATCTGACCCCAATGTGTCCGACGCTTCCGTCCGCATAGAGCATGCGATGTTCTATGTAGCGGTTGAAATTCGGATCATCGGTCTCCACAGCCTTGCGTGTCTCCTCGGCTACAAGCGGAGCGTCTTCGGGATGCACGAAACGCTTGGCGTAATCGGCAATCGACATGTGATAACCGCCCATTTCCTGGGCCGTCGTGCGGAAGATTGCATAAAAACTATCCGTAAAAGTGAACATCCCGCTGGTAACATCCAATTCCCAATGTCCTAAGTTGGCAATTTTCATGGCATTCGAAAGCTGCCCCTCGCTTTTGCGCAGCGCTTCCTCCGCCTGCTTGCGTCTGGTAATATCTCGAACGATGCCGGCTACTGCTATCACTCTTCCACTATCATCCTTGATAGGATTTAATTTGGTACTATTGTAATACTCCCTGCCTTGGATTAACATCTTTTCATCTAAAGAAATATTCTTGCCCGTCTCAAACACCTTTTTGATATTCTCCCCAAATTGAATGGCGGTGGTTTTCGGCAATGTTTCAAATATTGACATCCCGAACATCTTTTGAGCAGATTTCCCGGAAAGATTCGCGGCGCTCTTATTTATGAATAAAAACTTGTAGTCCTTATCTAACATGAATATCTGATCGTCCGAATTCTCAACAATACTCCTGTACTTCTCTTCTGCTTCTCTTATTTTCTCTTCCGCCTGCTTTCGATCCGTTATATCGATCCAATACCCGACTATTTCCTGAGGATTTCCGTCGGTGTCCCGCACCAGCCACCGTTCATCCCTCAGCCATATGTAGTGTCCGTCTTTGTGCTTGAAACGGTATTCATACACATGAGAATCGTGCTCAAACACATGCTTCAACTCCTCGTAAACACGGGGTGCGTCGTCGGGATGGATATGATTTGCCCAGAATCCAGGATTGTCCAGAAAATCATTCGACTCATAGCCAATCTGCGCTTTCACGTTTTCGCTGATGAATGTCGTCCCATAATTCCCTGAAATCTTGCTCATATACAGCACCGCCGGAGAGGAGGATAGAAGGATGCGTAGACGGCCCCGCGTTGCACACAGATCGTCCTCTATCTTCCTGCGATCCGTTGCAGCTTTTTGATGCCTTTCCATTCCCTTGTCGGATTTTTGCACTTTTCCCAATCGGATTACTTTGTGTCGAAATGTGCTCAGCTCCTTCGTGAGTCGTTCTTTTGTTTGCTTCATATCCTTCATTCACAAATTTCCTTTTCGATGCTCAGGTTGGCTCCAGTTACAAAGTGGAATCTACCTTCCACATTTACAGGGCGGCTTAATCTGCACTAAATGTCTTCCGAATGGCTGGCATGAGCCTATCTACTATCGATCTCTTGATGACGTAGGAGCTGGCTTCCATTTCATGGGCAGCTTCCCGGTATTCCAAAAGGTCAAACGACGACAGCATGATTACCTTCGTCTTCTTTATTTTATTATTCATTTTTAGCATGGCCCGCAGTCTATCCATCCTCTGCATTCGAAAGTCCAATAGGATAAGGTCCGGTTTGAGTGTCTTTGCCGATTCTACAGCCTCATGTCCATCGCTGGCTTCGCCAATCACCTCAATCCCTTCTTGCTCGTCCAAAAACCGACACAACCGTTTCCTGAAATCAGCACTGCTGTCCACAATCAGCGTCCGAATCACCTTCATGAACATAATCCTTATATTAACGATATCAAGAAGGTTATTTTATCGTTAAAATGTACGATAAAACATTGAGGATGCCAATAGGGTGAATAACCTATTTTCACACAAAAAAGGCCCTATTTTATTTTGTCCTGAGCAATATTTTGGATTGAATACAAGAATAGGGAAGGATAGAACTGAAATGGAATGATTGATTACTTTTCCGATTCGATAATTCCTCTCTGAATTGCGTATCGGGTTAGATCTGAGGCTGTATGAAGGTCGAGCTTCTCCATGATATGTGTACGGTGCGCTCCCACAGTTTTTGTGCTGATGCACAGAATCTCGCCGATTTCCCGGCTGGTATGGCCCTCCGCGATGAGCTGCAATACCTCCATCTCGCGAAATGTGAGGGAGGGATGCGTAAGTTTCGTTTCCACACTTGCTTTCTTCTGTAGGAGTTTATCCACGATCTTCATGGAAACCAAAGGACTGAAAAATTTCTCTCCCCTCGACACCGACTTGATGGCCAACATCAGCTCCTCGGGGACGGATTTCTTCAAGATATACCCCGATGCTCCGGCATCGATGATTTC
>CAZTKR010000330.1:0-4257 GCA_964614115.1 uncultured bacterium
TAACGCTTCTCATGTTTAATGGAACGGTAATGTTTGAGTTGAATCAAATGAATAACCTCAGAAACTCAATTGACCCTGTCTATAAAAATACCTACGATTTTTTATATCATATTACACACATTTTCGAATATAGGGAGAATGATTTTGAAAATATCATTTTAGAAGCTCGTAATAGTTCATTTGGTGGTCTATTAAATTTGATCAATTGGATGCGATGCAATTTAGGGCATGATCCTTCAGATTCATGGCTTCCCATAATCTCAGAACTCGAGAAAATATATCATTCAGGTGGTATGGGGCCAAGAGTTTTGAAGGATTTATATTGTCCAAAAATATAACGTGTGCGTGCAGTTTTTTCCATACATCTTCACCAGCAAAAGAACAAGCGTGCATGACGGACAACATCCGTCGTGCCGTTCATATAAATACCAGACCGGAGATCGGGCGGACATCTTGTCTGGATGAATCATCATCCAAGGAGGGCCATCATGAAAAAGTTAACGTGTCTGTTTTTGATGCTTTTACTTGCCTCGACCATGCTGAACGCCCAAGAAACAAAACAATTGCAGCCAACTTTCTGGGTAGGGACGCGGCTCGGCATGGGCGTTTCACTGGGAAAAGAAGTGTTCAGCTCGATGGGGGAAAGCATGACCTTGTTGGATTTTCCGAGTTTTTACATCCCCATTCAGTTCGGCTACACATTCCGCGTCGAACCGGAGTTCGGATTTTACCGATACAACAACGGCGATGATTACACGACCATGCTCTTCGGGTGCGGGTTCTTCTACACGCGGTTCTACTGGCCGACGTTCGGTTTCTATTACGGCGGAAGATTCAACATGTACCGTCACACAGGAACGTATACGGAATGGAGTGGAACTGCTCAGAGGGAAGTCGAATACGAGTATTCGAGAAATGATTTTGCCTTCAGCCCGACTATCGGTGCGGAGTGCTACCTATGCGGCAACAAACTGTGCCTGGGAGGAGAAATTCAGTTCAATTACATGATGGTCGGTAAGGAAAAAGTGGACGGCGTGGAAAGCGATGTATCTCCCAAGATCATGAAAACAAAAACACTGTTCTTCATTCGATGGTTTTTTAGCAGAGGAAAATTGTAATACCACGCATCCGGTCATGATGCTGTGGGATAAAGGGGGCATGACGCTCATCTCTGTACCGCCCGGTCTCCTGTATAATTCTGAGAATGTCCCCAATTCCGGCGATTATAATATCACAGACTCACACTGCAGGCACAATTATGCATCCGGCCCCTCAAAAG
Source organism: uncultured bacterium (assembly GCA_964614115.1). Classification (GTDB taxonomy): domain Bacteria; phylum Zhuqueibacterota; class QNDG01; order QNDG01; family DSAB01; genus CAZTKR01. The sequence goes on from CAZTKR010000330.1 coordinate 1,280, forward strand.
AATATGAGGCAACCCACATCTCATTTTTAGTCATAAATAAAGGGAGGACGGCAGACCATGGCACAACAATCAGAGAAAAAGGAAAAAATCTACGGGCTGCCGCGAGTCACGGTACATCATCATGTGACCGATGAAAAGGCGCTGGCCGCCGTGGCTGAGACGCAAAGCGATCACATCAACTGGGCGCAGTTCCTGCTGGGCATACCCGATGTGTGGATGGGAACCATGGGGGAGGGAGTCAAGGTGGCCGTTCTGGATACGGGCGTCGATACGGATCATCCCGACCTGCAAGAGGCTATCGCAGACTCCAGGGATTTCACGGGCGACGGTATCGAGGATGCCAACGGCCACGGCACGCATTGCGCGGGTATCATCGGTGCGCGGCTCAATTCGGTGGGCTTCGTGGGTGTGGCGCCCGAGTGCCAACTGCTCATCGGAAAAGTGCTGAATAACGACGGCCAGGGCAGTTACGACTGGATCAGCCAGGGCATCGATTGGGCGGTGGAGAAGGAGGCGTACATCATCTCCATGTCTCTGGGCGGTCCCGAATCCGCGGATACGTTGTACAAGGCCATACACAGGGCGCTGACGGCCGGTGTGTACATCGTGTGCGCAGCCGGTAACGAGGGATCGCTCTTTCAGAACAGCATCGGGTATCCGGGACGGTACGGAGGCGTCATCACGGTGGCCTCTCATGACGAAAACGGCAACCGCTCGGGCTTCTCCTCGCGGGGCGGTGAGATCGATGTGATGGCGCCCGGTTCCAATATCTGGTCCACGTACAAGGACGGCGGCTATGCGGAGCTGAGCGGCACGTCCATGGCCACGCCGTTCGTGGCCGGGCTGGCGGCCCTCATCGTGTCCAAGCACCTCAACACGGCGAACAACAACACGCCCATCGGCAATAACGAAGATTTGAGGAATCACATCCTGTGGATGGCCACGCACCCGGGGTATCATGACAATGAGACGGGATACGGCCCGCTTCAGCCGTTTCAGTATTTTGCGTAACCGTTGTGGATACGTCGTTTTGTGATGTCTGACATCCTCAGCATACACCGGGCATCTCGGTTCTGCGTCCCTCTGCGCCCAGGCATCGTATCATAACGGATCGTCCCGAAGTATCGGGACGGCTTTTGATTTTTTGACTTGCATTATTCACGAGAATATCGTATTATTTATAGATTTTAGTCAATGTCATTATATTCGAGACTTTCCTTTCACAGACATGAAGACGTTTATCCATCCAGGGGAGAGATGGAATGGCGGTCAGGCTGTCGATGCCCCTCGCATCTGTTCCAGATCGAATGTGCCATCGTCACGCAGGTCCGCCATGTCCAGAGGATAATATTTTATCCAAACCCGATTGTTATGGAGGGAACGCATGAATAAAGGGATCGTCTTTTTGATCATCGCGATGTGCCCGTTTGCGTGGGGGCAGACGCGTTACCTTCGTGTGAATTTAACCGACGGGACGACTGTCTCCTACGCCATAGGAGACATCCAGAAAGTCACGTTCGAAGGGTGGACGACCATCGACCCGGAGAAAGCGGAAAAAATCAGGCACGTTATAGAGACGTTTCGATTGTTCCAGAATCATCCGAATCCGTTCAATATCTCCACGACACTCGAGTACGAAATACCCAAGCCCGGGGAAGTGGACATCAAGATATTCAACATCGCCGGGCAGTTGGTAAAACGCATCGTGCACGAATTCCAGGAGGCCGGCCTGCATACCACAATATGGGACGGAAAGAACGACGGTGGACAGCCGGTCACCAGCGGGCTTTATGTCTATCACATCATGTTTGAGGATGCCGTTCTGCTGAAAAAGATGACGCTCCTCAAATAATCACAGGTAGTCGGGTCGGTCATGGATCAAAGAAGCGGAGGCCACATCATGAAAAAGGGATTTATCACCGTTTTGTGGATGGTATTCATACCGTGCTCTTATTGAGTCAGACGATGTACATTCACACCAACGACGGTGTGTATCAATTCGACCTTTCCTATGTGGACCGTATCACATTTTCCATGGATGGAACAGAGCCTTTACCGGGCGATTTCCTGTCCTGGACGGGCAGCAGCGACCCGGATCATTATTTTACCCTCGTCCGAGTCCATGGCACGGATGGAACGGTGTCGACTATCGGCGGTTTTAATTTTTTCACGGCCATGGCGTACAGGAATGATGGAACGCTGTATGGAATATCCGATGAGTTGCATATTATTAATCCTGCCGACGGGTCTACGGTGAGCATAGGGTCGCTGACCTATTATGGCAGTGAGATACTGATGTGCGGCGCCGCCTTCTCACCCTCCGGCACGCTGTACGTGCTGGAGAACGAGTCTCCCAAACGGGTGTTTACCGTCAACTTACTGAACGGTGATTTAACCTACGTCGGCTATCCGGATGCATTGATCAGAGGAATCGTATTCGCCTCCAACGGAACGCTGTACGGTGTGTTTGCCGATCTGTTCATCCTGGATCCATCGGACATGTCCACATTGACCACTATTGGCAGTACCGGGGATTATTTGAGCCCACTCACGTTCGATGCGCAGGGCGTGTTGTTCAGCATGGATACTTATCCTTCGACATCCATCTTTTCCGTGAGCACGAGTACGGGTGCAGCCACTCCGGTGACATCTGTGGGTAGCGGCGGACTCCGATCCCTCGTTTGCGAGCGTCAGGCCACACCCCTGGCCATCGACCGGATGGACAAGGCTGTCGGCACACGAGGATTGGCTTCCCGGCCTTCGGAGGAACGGTTGCTGGCACTGGAGGCAGCGGTGAAAGCGGCTAGAGCGTCACACATAGATCGTTAAATTGCGGTATGGAACACTTCGTAACGTATCGGCGTAACATTTTTCTTTTTACCGGAACATCCCCGCTATTAGGGAGTTCGTCCGACTGATAACATCGTACGTAAGGATTTTATACTCATCCACCTGTCAGTATCGGCAATCCGAATGAG
>CAZTKR010000331.1:0-2623 GCA_964614115.1 uncultured bacterium
TGGTCAATATAAATACGTTCGATATGATCAAGATTGATCATATCGCCATCCTCAGCTTTGAAAAAATGCGCCATGGTCCCCCCCCTTTCTTATGCCACGTCAAGCGTGTAGAAACATTGGTTGCTTTTCAACGCCCACAGCCCGAGGTTCTGGGCTCTGACGAATACTCCGTCCGGGTCTGGTTCTTCCCACGTCTTTGATTGGAGGCCATATTTGGTCGGAATGCCCATGGGGGAATTGATCCATTCGCATACAGCCCCGTCGGGGATTGTTTCCGCCATAAGGATGATTCTGTCATCTTGAAGAAACGGAATGGAGGCATGGATTTTATCGTCTCGCTGGTTGAAGATTTTCGTCAGCGGATTTTCGAGAACGATCTGTGATGTTGTAAGATCTATTGACGCGATCACGCCAAGCTCATCCTGATAAAGTTTCTGCCCCGTTCTGTCAGTTGACTTGAATACGACTTCTGATCCCGGGACAACGGCCCAGGGGTCATCGACCTGGTACGTCGACGCGTCAACACGGTTGATGATCTTCATCGAATACGGCATGAATTCGTCGTATTTGATGATTTTCATGACCTTCAGGTATGCTGAAAGCGCTCCTTCCGGGTTGGTCAGAAGATTTTGGCCTTGATAGAAAGCATTTGCCTGAAGGAGCTTCTGGATGTCTTCGTCCCCGCTTAGACGATCGGCGAGTGTTCGGCTGTTGATGAACATTGCCGATACGGTCCCACCGCTGTCGACCTTGATTCTTTGTTGAGCGTCCGTGACGTCCTTCAAGGGGTTTCTGTCGGCTCCGTCACCCCAGACTGTACCTCCGGAAAGCTTTTTGTAATGGGAATCCGGAACCTGATAGTCCAGCGTCCACACGGACCCTTCTTTGTCTTGGTAATTGACCACTCCCCGGTTGAAGAAAATCTGGGAAGCCAGCCAATCCTGACGGCGCATGTTCCTTCTTGCAAGCTGCTCATTCTTCGACAATATGATCTTCATTGCCGCCTTCGCCCTGACAGGATCGGAAGAAAGGCATTTGTTGACATCCTCCTCAGAATGAAACGTTTTTTCTTTGATGGCCGCACCCTTTGTAGCCATCTTGAATATTCCTTCTCCTGCATATATCGGAGACTGGGCGGATCTCCTCACAACAGGCGCCATCCCATGGTCGCCAACGAATACCAACCATTCAATCAATTCGTCAGGAGAGTTCGATTCCCCAAAAGTACTGAGAAAATGGAAAATATCAGGCACCGATGTCTGCTCGAACGTGGCGTCAACCGCCTTTTTGTGAAGAACTTCAGGTATTACCGTCATGATATGCCTCCTTATAGAACCATGTATGCGTTGACTTCGCGCATACCCAGAGTGGTCAATGCGGCGGCGTCGTAGTTTCTGATTTCATTCTTGTTCAGAGCCTGAGTCCCCGGGACAAGCACCGACATCGGCATGCCAGACTGAGCGACAGGCCCAATGCCCGTCAACATCGTTGCGGTCAATATGCCTTCGGCAGCCATCCACGGCGTCGCGGCCGCACATTTGACGTGAATATTCGCGAGGTTCGCCACCGTGAAGGAAGTGGCGCCGACAGCTGTCGTTACCGTGATGGTGGCAAAAGCCGGGTTTGACGTCCTGTCAATTTCGGTGATGGCCCCAAGGTCTTCCGGATCAGTCGTGTCATCTCCGATAATAAGGTCATCACCAACAACGAATCTAAACGAATCCTCGATCTTGACTTGTACAGTTGTCGCTTCCGCGACTCCGTCCGACACAAGCCATGTCCTCCCAGCTGCCACCCGGCTGTCTGTGCCGACGGCCGAATAATCGTTTGGGCAATACGGGACCATCAGTCCCTTCCTTCCAGCCGCGCTGGTGTTCCTTGCCATAAGCGTGCCTTCCAACAGCAGACCGAATCCGGGAGCGCCGTTGAATCCGGGAACAATCACAGCGTTGGCTTTGCCTTTGAACCAAAGGCTTATGTCTTCTTGGATTGCCCCTATTGTGACACTCGGCCCGTCAGAGATGTCATTAAAAATACCATTCATGAGATTATCCTTTCAGCCCCGCGACGAGGTCCTTGTAATAGCCATCGTTTTTTGCCTCGGCCGTCGGTTGGATCGGATCAGAACCAAAACCAATGGTTGAAGTTTTGCCCCACTCATCCAATTTTGCCTTCGCGGCTTTCCTGAACGCATCAACATCAAGAACATTGTCCTTCACGAAAGCAGTATGGGGAACCATCACTGCGAGATCGGCTTTCATCCCATCTGAAAGGCTCACCCCTGCGAACAACTGTTCCCACACGTGCCTTGCGCCCATTTCCGCAGTTTTCCTCAAAGCGCTTTCGAGTGATTCGATTCGTTTTTCGGATCTGCCAGCAGCTTCGTGGTGGATGTCAACCACGACCTTCGTGTTTTTTTTACCACCACCACCGGTCTCCGGAGATTCCGCGGTTTCATCCTCGGATTCCGGCAGAGTACACGTCCCCTTCTCTTCGTCCCATTCTCCGCCGGCAGCCTCACACTCACTTTTTGTTTCCGGAACCGCGGCGGTTTCATCTGCGGGCTTGTCCGGCAGAGTACACGTCCCCTTCTCTTCGTCCCATTCTCCGCCGGCAGCCTCAC
>CAZTKR010000331.1:2723-4224 GCA_964614115.1 uncultured bacterium
ACTCACTTTTTGTTTCCGGAGCCGCGGCCATCTTCATGATGGACAAAATACTCGCCGGCGAAAAACCGGGAAATCGGGCCTTAATCCTCTTGAACTTGTCATTGAATGGCTTCGCCATTTTTCCCTCCTCTTGATCTGATTCCAATCTCATCATATCGACTATGTCTGCGACCGAAGCCGCGAGTCCGTCTGCAAGTCCGTTCTCAACGGCCGTTGCACCCATAAACACATCAGCCTGAAAACCGGAGATCGTTTCCACCGGTATCCCCCTGTGTTTGGACACGGAGGCAAAAAACAGAGAAGCCAGGGTATCGACATCACTCTGGATCTTCGCTTTTTCTTCAGGCGTCATTGCCCTGTTCGGAGTCCCGAGAGCTTTCCACTCTCCGGATGTGAACTCGGTGATATTCACATAACCTTCATGTCCGGGAGAAAAATCGCAATGAGTGAATTTCACACCAATACTTCCGACCATTGCGTCTTTCGCAACAAACACCTTCTCGCAGGCACTCCCGATTGCATATGCGGCGGAAGCCATGGTGTATTGAGTGAAAGCCCATATCGGCTTCTTGTCGCATAATGCCCTAATCGCCTCGGCACATCCGAGCATCCCCTGGCACTCACCACCGGGAGAATCGATATTCACGATGATCCCGGAAACAGTAGAGTCGTCGGCCAAATCCGAAACCACCTTGCAAACCCTTTCGTAGTCACACACACCGCCGAAGAACATGTCAAACCAATCGGCGTCATGCATAAAAACTCCCCTGACATCAACGATGGCGAAATTTTTGATGAAGCTGACCATGGTCTTTTCAATCATGTCCATGTCTGCCGGGTGCATTTGCCCGGTCGACATGGCCAATGGGAAAATACGTTCAGTCCACCCTTTCTCGACAGCCCAATGTTTCGGGCCAGAGAGTTTTAACGCCAATGGGAGGTGTATCCCGGAATTACCATCGGATTGTCCATCGAGCCACTGACTGAAGCAAACAGCTTTGCGCTGCGCCTCGTCAGGGTATTCATCACCCATTTTTTCGTCACTCATACAACGAGCGATAAAGGCTTCTTTTTTCTCGCCGGGTCTTGGTTTTGGGAGAGGCATTTATTATTTAACCCTCATCATGTTCGGTTTGGATTGATCAGGTTTCGGAGTGTCGACCTGACCGGTCGGAACAACTTCGGGATATTTCCTACGCTCAGTAGCTCGTCGCAACCTTTCGCCAAGCAAATCAGAATATCCCAATTTCCTGGCTGTTGTCTCATCGCTGATCCCGAGCGCGTCACGGACTCCGTTCGTTTTAACCCCAAGAAGATTTGACGCAATGTCAGATTGGGACCCGGAAGAAAAGAAGGGCATGGAAACCTTGACGTGTTTCCACGACTTTCTTGAAACCGTATCATATACGGGATTCTGGCCTTTGAATCCAACGGCTTCCATTTCCACGATTTTGCCAGGCATTCCGTACAAAACCGTATGCAAACGCAAGATTGATCGCCA
>CAZTKR010000332.1:0-4220 GCA_964614115.1 uncultured bacterium
TTTTGCTGATAAAAAAGTTCCTGTAAAACTACATATGGGTGAAATAAAAAACAAGTATTATCCTAAACCTGATTTCGTAAAACATGTTGTTGATGAGCTCAAAAAAGTACCTGCAGATCCTTATCTTTTTGATACGACTGTGGCATACTCCGGCTCACGAGGCTATCGTGAAAACGGACCGAAAGCCCAAGCCTACCTCGCCATGGCAGAAAAGCATGGCTGGACGAAGTATGCACCGTTCGTAGTTTTGGATCGGCCAGAGACGGGGCCGATGCACGGTTTTGACTTTCACGAAGAAGAAATAATTCTAAGCCAAGATACTAGCGGACGTTTTAAACGATTTTCCCTATCAGGCGGATTCGCCCGAAGCGGCAGTGTTATCCACCATGCCCATCTCACCCTCCATGGATTGGCCCATGTAGCGCTTTGTGTGAAAGGACTTACGATGGGTCTTTCCGGACGAACAGGAAAACACACCATGCATCAACATTATTATCCATCCATCGATGAGGGGGAATGTAGCCGCTGCCTTCTCTGTGCCGAGTCCTGTCCCGAGGAAGCATTATCGGAAGATGAAGATAGCGTGCCGATGCTGCGAACCGACATATGTATTGGCTGCGGCGAATGTATGGCCGTTTGTCCCAATAATGCCATCACGATGGAAGGGCATAATATCACCGATTGGACAAAGGGTGAGGATAGCCTGCCGTACAGGATGGTCGATTATTTGATGGGGATAATAGAGAAGCGGTGGGAGCACATCGTCCATGTAGCACATCTTTATAATATTACCTCCTTATGTGACTGCGTCAATAAAGAGCAGACATCCATCTGCAATGATATCGGTTTTCTCGTCGGGCGTAATCCATTCGCTGTAGATCGGGCTGCCCGGCAGATCCTCGAACAGAGACTCGCTGAGCAGGGTGGTAAATCCATCGCTGCCTTTCATCCCGGCGATACGGGTTATAAAATATTCGAATATGCACAAAAGACCTATGGAGTCATCACAGAGCCGGAAATCGAAGCCATCAAGGTTTAGGAGACAATGCATGAATGACAGCTACAGGACAGCAACTCTGGTTGATCCCAAATACCGGCTCCGCGAGGAACAGATTAAATGGCTGCACGATGCTTCCATGGCCATTCTCGACGATCCAGGTATTATCAGTTTTAACGAACGGGCTACGAATGTTTTAGATCAAAATGGATGTTCCGTCCGGCGTGACAAAGGACAAAATGCTTGGCAGATACGCTTTCCTGCAAAAGTGATCGAATGTGCCCTGGAGAGTACACCCCGGAAAGTCGTTCTGGGAGCGAGGAATCCCAAAAACAAGCTGCTCCTTGAAGCCGAGGTTCCTCGGGTATATTTTGGCACCGGTTCCGAGACGAATGTATACCTCCGAACCGAATTCGCTGATTATATCCAGAAAGATAATCCGCAGGCCGTCAGGAAGCTTCCGGTTTACATTCAGGAGCGCGGGACGATCCGTCATCTGTGTCAGGCTGCGAAACTCTGCAATGCCCTGCCCAACGTGGATTTCTACATCCGCAATGTCAACATTCAGGATCCCGAAATCACGCCTGAAAACAAAGATGTGCACGTCTTCCTCGCTTCCCTGATGTACATGACCAAACACGTGCAGGCCGGATTGGTCCACATCGATCGATTAGACGATGTAGTTAAGCTGGCAGAAATCATCGCCGGTGGACCGGATCAATTCAAAAACAACCCAGTCATCTCGTTCATCACGTGTCTTATCAAGAGTCCACTCCAGATGGTGGAAGACACAACAGAAAAACTTATAGCCATCGCGGAATGGGGAGTGCCGGTGGTCATCTCCAGTTCCCCCCAGGGCGGATCCACGGCCCCCATCCGTGAAGAGGGTATGGTAGCTTTAATTAACGCAGAAATCTTAGCCGGCATCACTCTGGCCCAGATGGTAAACCCTGGCACACCGGTTCTTTACGGTGCAGTACCCGTACGAGCACGGCTGGACACGCTTCACGATCTGTACGGCGCACCTGAATTCATCCACTACAATGCCGACTGCGTCCAGATGGCCAGGCATTACGGCATTCCCTGTTACTCCACGGCGGGTGTGGGAGACACTAAAACTCCCGGACTTCAAACCGCCGTTGAAAAGGTTTGTTCTCAACTGGAGATAGCAGCTTCCGGGGTCCAGTACATTCATTATGCTCTGGGACTCCTGGATAAAACCAATGTGTTTTGTCCTCTTCAGGCCGTGCTCGACGATGCCCATATAGGATTGGTGCGTCAGATTTTGCGCCGACCCACCTTTGGCCAGGAAGACTCCAAATCGGCTGTCCAGGAAATCCGGCAGGTCATGGGATCTTCGACCCGGCTTTTTGCCAGACATATCCGAAAGGCCATGCGACGGGGTCTGGTGAGTCCGCCGTATCCTTTCGAGAGTCGTAACGATGAAGACCGGGTGTTAATACAAGCGTATGATCGGCTCCAGGAGATATTAAACGGTCCGGACGAAAAGCTAGAACAAAATGTTGTTCAACAAATCGTCGATGCTGTTCCGGGTCTATTACCTATCTCAAGGTTTAAACCTGAACTCGAGATGTCATAAGCGAGGAGAGTCATTATGAATAAAATTCTTGAGAAAATAAAGGAAAACGTCGTGGCAGGCCGACTCGATAGTCAGGATGAAGGTTTTGACGGCACGATGGAAGGCCAGCCCGGCGTCACCGAACTTGTCCAACAGGCCGTTGAAGATGGGCTGAATCCCAAGGACATCTTGATGGAGGGATTGAATCCGGGCATGGAAGAGGTGGGTCGGTATTATGAGCAAGGCGAATACTTAATTCCCGATATGCTGGCAGCAGCCGAATGCGTCGGAGAAGCCATGACGATCCTTGAACCGCATTTGGCAGGAGAAAACATCCAAAATCGGGGCAAATTTCTTATCGCCACGGTAGAGGGCGATCTCCACGACATCGGAAAGAATATTGTGGCCACCATGCTCAAGGGCTCTGGATTTGAGGTTAAGGATTTGGGCACGGGCATTTCGTCTGAAAAAATCGTTAATGCTGTAAAAGAATTCGGTGCAAATTATCTTGGACTTTCGGCCCTTTTGACCACAACCATGGTGCGCATGCAGGAAGTTATCGACCTGTTGAAGAAGGAAAATCTCCGTAAGGATGTTAAAGTACTCATCGGAGGCGCTCCAACATCGGTAGCGTTTGCTGAAAAAATCGGGGCTGACTTTTATTGCACAGATGCCTTCGATGCTTTGGACAAGCTTAACAAAGCATGAGTGATTGGTACGAGATGAGTCTCGAAAGTCAAAGGAATGATGCCTATACCCAGGCCGTGACCAGTGGAAAATACGACCGTGAGACCGGTCTACGGGGCAAGTACGATAATGTCCGAGTCTACTGGGAAGATGAAGTGACACGTTTTTTTCTTCGGCCCCATATCGAGAATCGATTACAGAACGTCTCCGAAAAAGGGAGGGGACTTCGTATTCTGGATTTAGGCTGCGGAAGCGGTGACGGTTACGAGATGCTGATGGAGATCAAGCAATGGGAAAAACCTCTCAGTGAAGACAACATCCAATTAATCCAAGATGACCACTTGGCGCATTATAAAGGCATCGAGATCAACAAGGACCTGCTGGCCCAGAATGCAGCACGTTGGGGAGAGAACCCCAAAATGAACTTCTGCTGGGGAGATTTCTCACAAGGCTTACCCGTAGAAAAGCAAGAACCATCATTTGACGTTTACTTCACCTCTTACGGGGCGCTTTCTCATTTAAATGAAGATCAAACAGTCCGTCTTTTTTGTGATATCTCCCACCATGCTGAGGATGGTGCCCTTGTCGTGGGAGACTGGCTGGGCCGATATGCGTATGAGTGGCAGGAACTGTGGAACACAGACATCTCCAGTGAACAATGGATGGACTACTATATATCTTATATCTATCCGTCCGAAGTCAGAAAGAAGGTATCACTGACGCCCCTACATTTACGGCTGCTTTGCCGGGAAGAGATAAAAAGACTCATAGACAGGGTCCGATCAGAAACAGACGATCAGTTTAGAATCAGTTCCTTGTTCGACCGAAGTCTTTTGATTGGAAGGCATACAGATACAGGGGATTACAATTCATATCTCAAACCCATGCGGCAAACTGTGAACGCTCTTTTCGAGAAGAACATTCGTACCGATCTTCGACAGATGCTTATCGATTACA
>CAZTKR010000333.1:0-4217 GCA_964614115.1 uncultured bacterium
CGGTACACGTATGTCCGGATAGTCATAATAATATTGAACCTCCTCGTGATCAGGAGGAAGGTTATTTGGCTATACAATGTCGACCTGAAACATGCAGCGGAACATCAAATCCGAGTTTTCTTGGCCATCGTCAGCAACACGCAGATTGTTCTGTAAGCACATCAATGATATTTAATCCTTCAAACGAAAATGAAAAAGCCGGTTTACTCATATTCCTCAACGAAAACCATTTTTACCTTCTATGTAAATCGATAGCAGATAATAAACCAGCCATTCAACTGTACAGAGCGGTCGAAAAGAAGAATTCCGAGAGTGTCTTGGAATTAATGTCATCAGAGAATATTAGTGATGACCAATCCACTCAGAAAATAAATTTAAGAATAGACGCCGAAGGTCAATATTATTCATTCTTTTATGCATTTGCAGATGATGAATGGATACCGTTAAAAGAAAACGTGGATGGTGTCTATTTAAGGGCCGTCATTCCGAGGGATTTCATCGGATGTGTTTTTGCCATGTATGCCACGTCGCAGGGCAGCCAAAGCAAGAATACGGCTTATTTTGATTGGTTTGAATATATGGGAAATGATGAAGTATACAAATAATGAGTCATTCATCATGACAGATAAACAGTGGGAAACACTCAAGAACATAATAAACGGTGATATCCTTTCACCTCTGCCCGTCGGATTTATCATAGATAGTCCTTGGCTGCCCAACTGGGCCGGTATGCGGATTCTTGATTACTTTTCGAATGACACGATGTGGTTGGATGCCAATTTAAAGGTCATCGAAAAGTTTCCCGACGTCCTGTTTCTTCCGGGATTTTGGTCCGAATTTGGCATGTGTACAGAGCCCTCGGCGTTCGGGGCTCGATGCACATTCCCACCCGATGCGTTCCCCCATGCACATAAAGTTATTCAATCGGTCGACGATATCGATGGACTTCCCGAACCCAATCCCATCACAGATGGCTTGCTGCCATTTATGATCAACCGGCTGAAACACGCTCAGCCAAAAATCGAAGACGCCGGTCATCGCATCCGTTTTGCCGTCGCCCGGGGACCACTGAATATCGCCAGTTATTTGATGGGCTCAACCGAATTCTTGACAGCCATGATGCTCCAGCCCGATATGGCACAAACACTCATAAAAAAAATAACGACTTTTCTCAAGCAGTGGCTGAATGTCCAGATAGAAACATTTCCCTCCATCGATGGTATCCTCCTCCTGGACGACATCATCGGTTTTATTGGAGAAAATGAGTTCCTCACTTTCTGCCTCCCCTACTTCAAAGAATTATACGATGTGGATGTGTCTATCAAATTTCTGCATAACGATGCCCCTTGCAACGTGTCTGCTCCCTATCTTCCCGAGATGGGCGTAAATCTGTTCAATATGGGATTCGACGTTTCGATGTCCGAGCTGAAAGAAATAACACAGAACCGGGTTGTAATGTTGGGTAACATCCCACCCCGAGATGTTCTGGCTAACGGATCGTCCGAAGATGTAAAAAAAGCTACGACAAACTTGCTGAATTCCATGAATGCCCACTCACGCATCGTCATGTCATGCGGTGGAGGCATGCCTCCGTATGTTACTACGGAAAATATAAACGCATTCATACAGGCTGTCACACACCATGCACAGGATTAATATTCAAAAATTCACGCTTATTTTTCTCCTTTTCACACTGTCCCGCTCTGCTGTCCTCGCAAGTGACCTGAGGTTGAACGAACACGGGTATTTTGAGACACGCGGTCTCAATGTGCTTGTGTTCAACAATTGGTACGACAACAACTTCAGCGATGCAAAGATGAGCGGTATCGAAATCATCCATCATGGCGTGCGCACAGCCACGAATGGGGATGTCCGGTTGAGCCCCACACCCGAACAATGGGATCCCATTCCCCGTTTCATAGAGCGCAATGTATTTCCGGAGGAGAATCGCATAGAGGCGCATTTGGCCTACCCCGATCACCGATTCGATTACACGATAAGCGTCGAGTCCAAAGATAGTGGAGTACTCCTAAGCGTTCATCTGAAAGAACCGCTACCCCAAAAACTCAAAGGTAAGGCAGGCTTTCAACTGGAATTTCTTCCGTCAGCTTATTTTGAGAAGGCATATCTGATAGACGGACGATCTGGCGTTTTTCCTCTCTATCCCGGTGGACCTACAAAGAGAAACGATTCTGGCAACGCGGAACCACTGCCCTTTGCCGTTGGGAAGAAATTGGTACTTGCACCCGAAGATCCAGCTCGCCGCGTAACCATATGGAATGCTGGCGGAGAACTCGCTATATACGATGGGCGGAACCAAGCCCAAAACGGCTGGTATGTTGTTTCTGAACGAATTCCTTCAAGTAAAACAGGAAAGGTCATCGAGTGGTTTCTTACTGCCAATACGATTCCCGGCTGGATGCGAACGCCCATGATCGCCCATTCCCAGGTGGGGTACCATCCTGATCAAAAGAAAATGGCTGTTATCGAACTCGATAAGAATGATACCCCTTTGACATCCGCCAGGCTGCTCAAGATTGGAGAGGATGGAACGTTCACCGAAAAATTAAAAGGGCATGTGACGGCATGGGGCGAATACTTGCGATATCGGTATGCCACTTTTAACTTCAGCACAGCGGATGAAGATGGCCTGTATGTGATCGAATACGGAATCGTGCATACCGAACCTTTCAGAATTTCTACAAATGTCTATGAAAAAGCCTGGCATCCGACACTGGACGTGTTCTTTCCCGTGCAGATGGATCACATGACCGTAAACGAAGCTTATCGAGTCTGGCATGGTGCATGTCATCTCGATGATGCTCTCCAGGCGCCAGTAAACCATATTCATTTTGATCTATACGCCCAGGGCCCGACCACGGACACACCGTTTATGCCCGGCGAGCACATACCCAGTTTGAACATCGGAGGCTGGTTCGACGCCGGCGATTATGATATTCGAACGCAGACCCATTATTACGTCGTTCTGAATCTTGTACATGTCTGGGAGACTTTCGGCCTAAAAAGGGACGAGACAACCGTCGACCAGCAAAACCGTTATGTGGACATCCGTCGGCCTGATGGCATCCCGGACCTGCTTCAGCAAATTGAACACGGCGTCCTGGCGCTCATCGCCCAACACCGGGCTGTGGGTCATGCCATTCCCGGCATCATTGTCCCCGATCTCTCCCAGTACACCCATCTCGGCGACGCATCCACCATGACGGATAACCTTGAATATAACGCTGATCTAGCATCTCATGAAACCGATGGATTCACCAGCGGTCTATTCGATGATCGATGGGCGTTCACCAGCAAATCTACACCTCTGAATTATGGATCCATCGCTGCATTAGCGGGAGCCAGCCGAGCCCTAAATGGCTATAATGACGTGTTGGCCGAAGAATGCCTAAAAGTAGCGAAAAAAGTTTGGGACGACGAGCATATGCAAGAGCCGGCACTATTCCGTTACGGGAATACCACCGGAGGCCCTTTGGAATCCGAAGAGATTAAAGCTGCTGTCGAACTCTTGATCTGTACGCAGAATGATAACTATAAAAACCGGATACGAGAAATGCTGCCCGAATTAACAGACCGCTTCGCATTCCATGCCGCATGTTTGGTTCGGGCCATCCCTTTCATGGATACATCTTATAAAGAGACGATTGAATCCCTGGTGAAGGAGTACGGAAAAAGCCTTAAAAATCTGTCCGCACAGAACCCTTTTGGCGTTCCGATATCGACAGGTGGTTGGGCCGGAGCGGGGTGGGTTGTTGGTTTCGCCCTGACGAACTATATACTGCACCGCACGTTCCCGGAGCATATTGATCCAGAAGCCGTTTATCGTGGATTACACTTTATCTACGGATGCCATCCCGGCTCCAATATCTCCTTCGTTTCCGGCGTCGGTACCGTTTCGAAAAAAGTTGCCTATGGTAACAACCGCGCCGATTATTCTTTCATCGCCGGTGGCGTCGTTCCAGGGATACTCATCATTAAACCAGACTATCCCGAAAACAAGGAAGACTGGCCCTTCCTCTGGGGTGAGAACGAATACGTCATCAGTGTAGCCTCAAGCTACATTTACCTCGTGAACGCAGTGCATGCTATGCTTAATACGGATGGTAAATAGGTAAAAAAATATCTCATAATCAAGGAGAAACGGTGAATCATCGGATGCTCCGGAAATATGCATGGACTTTAATTATCATCACAAT
>CAZTKR010000334.1:0-4157 GCA_964614115.1 uncultured bacterium
TTCACATATTCTGATTTTAATAACACGGTTTTTAGGGAAACCCTGTGTGCCATTCGTATTGCAATAATTGAAGCTTGATAAATTTTAAAAAATGTATTAATATTTATACAACGGCAAAATCGGAGTCCTAAACAGCTTTGAAAGGAAATTTAATATAAAATGAAATTGAGATTATTGCCACGTACGATGTGGGTTCCCGGAATTATAGTGACTTTCAATATCCTTTTCCCTGGAAATAGTCATGGTTTTAAGGTTGAAAATAATCCGGATTGTAAGAAGCGCATTCTGATGGATGCGAACTGCAAGCGTTATATTACAGCGACATGTGTTGAAGAGAAAATACATGTTGACGGCTGGCTGGATGATGAGGCATGGCACGACGTCCTCTTTCAAGGGAACTTTACGCAGCGTGAGCCGAAAGAGGGCGAGCCTGCTACCGAGAAGACGGAAGTCGGTATTCTATACGACAAAGACAACATATATTTTGGCATTAAATGTTACGATTCAGACTCGGGAAAAATCATCGCCAAGGAAATGCGACGTGATGCCGATATGCGAAACGATGATCACTTTTCCTTAATTCTCGATACCTACCATGATCACCGCGGTGGTTTTTATTTTGTGACCAATCCCAACGGATCCAAACGGGATGCCGTATTGGCCAACGAGGGACGCAACTACAATTCGGCGTGGGACGGTATCTGGACGAGCAAGGCAAGTCGGAATGAAAACGGCTGGTTTGCCGAAATCGCAATTCCATGGAAAACACTTCGCTTTGCGGAACAAGACTCGGTAGTTTGGGGAATCAATTTTTCACGTACCATCCGTCGGAAGAACGAAGAAACGTTTTGGCAGCTGGTTCCCAGGGATTTGGGATTCTTTGGTCTGTTTCGAGTCTCGGAGGCGGGCAGTTTGTGCGGTCTGACGGACTTAAAGATGGGTGGTAATCTGGAGCTAAAACCCTATTTCCTAGGAGGCCTTGAGAGGGACAGTGAAACCGAATTTATTACCCACAGGATGAACGATGTCGGACTCGATGCCAAAATTGCATTGACTACGAATCTGGCCATGGACCTTACGCTGAATACCGATTTTGCCCAGGTCGAGGCCGACCGTGAACAGGTGAATTTAACCCGATTCTCATTGTACTACCCTGAAAAGAGGGAATTCTTCTTGGAGGGTGCTGAAATTTTTTCCTTCGGCCGTAGCGGAGGCATGCGATACCAGAGAGAGGGATCGGATTTTGATCTTTTCTACAGTCGTCGGATCGGTCTGGTTGAAGGACAGGAAGCACGACTGCTGGGCGGAGCCAAGCTGGTTGGAAAGATCGGTCAGTATCAGGTGGGTTTACTCAACATGCTGACCGATGATCTGATCGTCGAAGTGGAAGAGGACGATGATGACGACGGGAGTGAGACTGAGATCGATACGGTGAATACCACAAATTATACGGTTCTCCGCGTTCGCCGCGACATTCTCAGGCGGGGTTCTGTCGGCATGATGTTTCTGAATAAGGAAGATATAACGTGTCATGATTATAATCGTTCCTTGGGTTTTGATGGATACTTTCCATTAAGCGATCATTTTACACTATCCAGTACACTGGCCGGGACTTTTGAGTACGATAAAGAGACGGGCAAGAAATCATTATTCGAAAATAATCTTGCCGGAACCCTGGGCATGCGGTACGACAGCGATCTTTGGGATTTTTCGTTATCCTATATGGATGTGGGCGCGGATTTCAACCCGGAGATAGGATTCGTCCGGCGCGTCGATTATCGTCTTACCGACGCATCGATGGAGTACTCTCCCAGGCCTGACAGGGAATCTCGTATCCGCCAGTTCAGGTACCGTATCAGTGGTAAATATCGTACCGATCACACCAACCGAATGTTGGAAAGCGAGCTGAACGCCTCGTTCACGCTTCGCTTCCAGAACAGCGCCAGGCTTACCGTCGGCATGCAGAGGGAAAGTGAATTCATAGATGAGGATTGGGAGGTGAGGGATGGATTCATCGTCCCGGTGGGTACATATTCCGGGTATGATTATTATATACGTGCAAACAGCGATCAGAGCAGGGATATTTCGGGCCGGTTTGATATAACGTATGGTCATTATTACGCAGGCCGCAACCTGCGGTTTGGACTCAGCAGTAACATCACGCGAATTACACGGTTACGGCTAGAAGTTGACTACGATTATAACTGGGTGCAACTGCCAGAAGGGAGCTTCCAAACCAATACGCTGGGCTTACGTACATTTTATTATTTCTCCACAGAACTTTATTTCAAAGCCTATGTACAGTGGAACGACGACAAACTGTACTTCGAAGGCAAGGAGAGGATCATCAGCAATTTTTTACTCCGCTGGATCTATAAGCCGGGCAGTGACTTGTACGTGGTTTACAATGACGGCAGGCTCATCGGTCCGGGTGGTCAGGAGATTACCAACCGCACGCTGATGCTGAAAACGACGTTTTTCTGGCGGAAGTAAAAAGTTATTCGTCTATCATTCAAAAGCCGAGGACACGATGCCCTCGGCTTTTTTATTCTTTTAAGATGTGGATTCATTTTCCGTGCAGAATGATCGTATCCGTACCGTTCCTTCCCGTTATAAAAACCTCCAGCCCATCAGTCCAGACCTCTGTATAGTAGTATTCCTGGCTTTCTAATTCTTGGTATGCAAACCAGTCTTTGCCGTTGTAATGGTAAACGACCCCCTGGCAGTGACCCGTGTTCGATCTGCCTACGGCGAAGAGGTTATCGTCGCTGGACCCGTACACATCAAACGATGTTAACGTGTTCTGACCGTAAAGGAACATCTCCCACACGCCATTCCGCCGCCGGTATAGAGAACGTCCTGTTGCGTACAGTGTACCCGAGGGACTCATCCAGAGTTTGTTACTTCCATAATAAAAGGTGCTGTCCTTTACGACCCAACCCTGTCCTCGGTTTTCCAGGAAGAAGTACCGGTTGATATCGCTGCAATTGTCTACCAGGAGCATGCAAGCCTCTGTCTCGTTTCCGGTGATGCTCAAAGCAACGTAGTAAGGACCGGCGTCCCTGGGGATGTCCAGGGGAATCGAGTCTCTTGTTACTGAAACGCCGTCGTAATGGAAAGATGTACCGTTGACGCCGGCCATCCAGATGTTATCAGGAGAAGGGCCCCAGACCGTCGCGATGTGTTTATCGTCAGGCGTGGGAACCTGCTCCCATTCCGAGCCGTCGTAGTGAACCAAAAGACTGTGGTGGATTGAATACGGAGGTGGATTGGGATTAGACTCGACCCAGTACCCACCCAACCATACATCTTCCGGCCCGAAGCCGAATACATCTGCGAAATTTATAGGTTCGAAGATGGGCCCGCCCTGGGTGGCGCTGATTTTGATCTCCTCCCACTGCCCTCCGTCGTAATGCCACAGGATGCCGTGTGTAGTGTTGGCCCAGCCGGCCACATAAACGTCCCGGGCAGAGCTGGCCCAGATGTCCGGCAGCGCAGACTGCCAGTTGTCGGGGTGGCTGAGGGTGTCGACCGTCCAGGTCAGTTTCCTGAGATTTGGAGGAGCCACAGGATTCTTATTCCTCACGCAACCTGAGGTGAGATATGCGATAATTAGTAAAACGGGAATGATACGGGCGATAAGACAACGCATTGCAGACTATTCCTGTTTTTACAAACAAAGGTTTAATTAAAATGAGATTCTTTTTTTCAACAGGGATTGAGTCTCTGCCCATTCCACGGAAGTAAGATGAAATGGGCAGAGAATACACCGCTATTCAATAATAATGATTTCATCCCTATTTTACAAGCAGAAGTTTATCCGTGATGGCAACCGAAACAAGATTAGGGTTTAATGCAGAGAGAGGATTGTTACTTTTATGCAAATTTATAAGGTAAAAAGAAACGCATATTTATCGGAGACTAGGATCATCAAAAACATATTGAGTTTAATTATCTTCGGGTGTGTAATCCATGGGCAGTGTTTCTGCGAATCGTTCCCAGGCGAGGTAGCCGTAGGTATTTATGGCAAACGACGGACTGGCATAGCCCTGCTCATCGATCATTACGTTAAAACTCGGATCCATGCGTATCCAGGATGTCTGTCTGGGGGCTCTTGTGGGAGATGGATTGAATTCCCTGGGTTCCTCCTCTCTGAT
>CAZTKR010000335.1:0-4134 GCA_964614115.1 uncultured bacterium
TGTGTTGTATTTTACCCAATTAATGGCTATGGCTTTTGGACTGAATGAGAACGATTGCGGGTTCGATCTGAACGTTATAGACCCGCGGCCGTTATTCAAGGAAAAAAACTTATTAACGTGAGGACAATCATGGCGCAAAAGAAAATCAATGTGATGGATCGTGTGCGAGATGCCAGCAAGGGCGTGATTACGGGCGTTGATGAGAAAGATATCAAACATTGGGTAGAGATTTATATTATGGGCAAAGCCTATAAGGTGCCCGCGGATTTGACGATAATGCAGGCCCTTGAGTTTGCAGGATATCGATTGATGCGAAGTTGCGGCTGCAGGGCTGGCTTTTGTGGCGCATGTTCCACTGTGTTCCGAAAGAAAGGGGAATACAAGCTTTTAACGGCCATGGCTTGCCAAACACGAGTGGAGGATGGGATGTTTCTTGTACAGATTCCCTTTTCTCCTGCTGAGAAGCCTTTGCAAAATATTAAGAAAGACAAATACGTCTCCTCAGTAATCCTAAAGTATTTTCCTGAAATCGCCCGATGTGTCAGCTGTAATACATGCACCAAGAGCTGTCCGCAGGACCTTATGGTTATGGATTATGTCCAGGCTGCACTGAAAGGTGATTTTAAAGCGGTTGCAGAGGATTCATTCGAGTGTATTCAATGCGGTCTCTGTGCGATCAGATGTCCTGCGGAGATCGTGCAGTACCATATGGCCCAGTTTGCAAGGCGGATGTACGGCAAGTATGGGATTCCCAGAGAAAAAAATGTGGAAAACAGAGTCAAAGAAATAAACAAAGGCAAATTCGAGGAAGAATTTGATCGCGTAACGGGTCTCAGTATGGATGAGCTTGGAGAGATTTATACTGAACATCAAAATACAAGAGAAGTCTATTGAGGAGGCTGGAGTATGGCCGAACTTAAATTTATCGACGGATATCCTGAGTACATGCGCACCTCTATCAAACGTGTTGAAAAAACACGTCCAAAAAGGATCGGGAAATTAGTTCCCCAGATGACACCTCAGGAAAGGGAGGATATTCTCAATCTTTGCCATCCAGATTTTGCGCCTGGAGGCAAAAGAAAATTGAAAATTGGTCCCAATCATGGTGATCGTGTCCCCAATGAGGTCGCTGATTTATTGGAAGCATATCCATTGATAGAACCGGATAAGATCGATTTAAATCA
Organism: uncultured bacterium; assembly: GCA_964614115.1. Lineage (GTDB taxonomy): Bacteria > Zhuqueibacterota > QNDG01 > QNDG01 > DSAB01 > CAZTKR01. Next base: position 1,185 of record CAZTKR010000335.1, read on the forward strand.
GATCGATTATGATACCGATATTCTGATCATCGGCGGTGGCCTGGCTGGAACCAGTGCTGCGCTTCTCGCCAATGATCATGGAATTCCCGCTGACAGAATATTGCTATCGAATAAACTAAGACACGGAGATGCTAATTCCATGATGGCCCAGGGTGGTACACAAGCGGCGGACAGGCCCAATGATTCGCCGGTGCTTCATTACATCGATGCAATGGGTGGTGGCCATTTCACAAACAAATCCGATGTTTTAAAAAGGCTTGTAGAAGATGCTCCGGGCGTGATACAATGGCTTGAGGAACTGGGCGCCATTTTCGATAGGGATGAGGATGGAAATTTTATTGAATTGACGGGGGGTGGCACTTCCAGGAGACGCATGCACGCATGCTCCGATTATACAGGCATGGAAGAGCTTCGAGTTCTGAGGGATGAATTCCGAAATCGAAAGATTCCGGTACTCGAATTCTATCCTGCCGTTGAACTCCTCACCGATGAAGACAATAAAGTAGTCGGCGCTATATTATGGAATATGGAAACAGAAGAGTATAAAATCGTAAAGTCGAAGGCTACCATTCTTGCCACGGGCGGATTCGGAAGGCTTCATATTCGGGGATTCCCGACGACCAACCATTACGGTGCGACATATGACGGTCCTGTTATCGCTTATCGAACAGGAGCACGATTGAGAGATACGGACACGGTTCAATACCATCCGACGGGTGCTGCCTATCCGCAGCAAATCATCGGACTTTTACTCACTGAGAAATTACGGACGAGTGGTGCCCAGCCGCTGAATAAAGACGGAAATGAGTTTGTTTTCCCCCTCGAACCGCGCGATGTGGAGGCGGCTTCATTTATTCGGGAATGCTACATTCGAGACAATGGGATTACCACGCCGACAGGGATGAAGGGGATATGGCTGGATACACCACTCATCGACATCATCAACGGAAAAGGAAGTACGGAAAAAGCATTTCCAGCCATGGTCAGGATGTTTGACCGGTTCGGGATCGATATGATCAAGGACCCGGTGCTGGTTTTTCCGACCCTCCATTATCAAAATGGCGGCGTGGAGACAGATCCACAGGGCGCCACCAATGTCAAGGGTTTGTTCGTGGCGGGTGAAGTCTCGGGCGGTGTGCATGGAAAGAACAGGCTGATGGGTAACTCGACGTTGGATTGCATGGTGTTCGGTAGACGTTCGGGAATGCACTCTGCGGAGTATGTGAAGAAAGGGGTACGTGTCGGTAAGTTGGGGTTGCGCCACGTCGATACGTATATTCAAGATCTCAAAGCCACTGGTATAAAGACAGATCGAAGAGCACCGATTTTATTACCCGACTATCGGGGGAAGGCCGTCCTTGCAAGAGCTGTCGATGTATTTTAACACTGCTTCTGGTAATCCGAAGGATTAACGCTTGGAGGGCAAATGCCAATATACGAGTATAAATGCAGGAAATGCGGGAAGACGTTCGACCATTTAGCCCGACATAGTTCAGAATCTACCCCGACATGTCCCTCGTGTGGATCGCTGAATCCGGAAAAACTAATTTCTGCGTTTCATACGGATGAGGGGAGTTCAAAGACTCTGTCATGCTCGTCGGGTACGTGTCCGACGGGCACATGTCCCTTGTAGCCTGAATCATCAACTGCATAAATACGAAGGCCTAAAGCACGGTATATGTTCAAAGCAATCGGAAGTGGAATCAGGCATCGAAGAAATGAGCCTTTTGAAAGGACAATGTCTTGTTTTTACAGATGTGGGCCGCTCAATACGTATATTTAATCGTAGATCAATGTATCCATGACAATCGCAAACTGGACATGTCGCTTTCAGGTTTTTAGACTTTGATATCCCAACATTCAATTTAATATCCTTTTACATGTACGTCCTTTAGGGGGTAATGTTAAATGTCTGTTTCGAGTATGGACTCGCGATTGTGGCCATGACACGTATTTCGAGTGGTGGCCAGAGTGTAGAGTGATGGTGTCAAGCATTCTGTACGCAACTACCGAATAAGAAGGGGGCCAATCATGCCAGGAAGAGATGATACAAATCTTAGCAGTCAGGGGCCCGGACAAGACAAGGGAAGCGAAACGGGAAATGGGGATGATCAAAAGAATCCAAAGGAAATTCATAAATCCAGTTTCGGAAAACCGGGTAAATGTCTATGTCCAAACTGCAGTTATAAATGGCCACGGCAGCCGGGCAAGCCTTGTTATGGCATCATCTGTCCCCAATGCGGGTCCAAGATGATGAGAGAATAGTAATGTATGGAATGGAAAAAATATCTCATGTATGATGAAGAGGACCATGATGAACCAACAAATGGCAACGCTTTTTAGCGGGCAGTGGGTCGGTGTTAAATTTTACAATACATCCAAGAATTTACCACATGGAGATCGACTTTCGAATGTGAGGTTTTGTGAGGCAACGCGTGTTGCTGTTCTCAGACCTGTTATTCTGGATGAGAGCAGTGTGATATGTCCCGGTGCTCGATATGCTTTTGGATGGGAATCTGATATTCCAGATGATATCATTACCGATTGTTTAGGAAAACATGGAATCGACGCGTCTGTATTTAAAAAATTGATTTCCAAGTTACCTCGTCTAGAAAATCCTGTGCAATGTATAGGATTGAACACGGATAAAAATCCTGATCTCATACTCTCCTATCTATTGCCCAGGGATGTCATGAACATCATCAAGATGTTTATGATTGAATACGAGAACTGCCTGGATGTCTCTCTCTGTAGTATGATGGCGATATGCGGGAATGTTGCCGTAAAAACCTATTTGGAGGGGAAAATTACATTTTCATTTGGCTGTGATGACTCCAGAACGTACGCCCATATTGGAAAGGATAGAATAGCCGTAGGGATTCCCGCTGGGCTCTTTCATTTGTTTTCAGACATATCGAATATTGAATAATCCAACTGAATGAAGAATAAA
>CAZTKR010000336.1:0-4125 GCA_964614115.1 uncultured bacterium
TGACAATCATTCCATAAAACGTTATAATGAAGAGTTCATGACTGTTATCGGGAATCTATAAAGCGCTTACGATTCCGCTCGACCACAACAAACCGGGGCTACGATGAAACAAAACACATGGATAGCATGGATACTGATTTTTTCTCTTACGGGAATACCTCTTGCCCAACAGATCGATTCAGTACAAATCACCGTCCCGGAACTTCGGGAACATCTCACCTATCTGGCGTCGGACAATCTGATGGGCAGAAAAGCGGGCACGGCTGAAGGACGGATGGCTGCCCGGTACATCGCCGATTTCTTCAATGCATTGGGTATCGTCCTGCTGGACGAGGAGGGATATCAGCATTTCGACATCATCACATCCGTCCAGCCGGGCGAAAACAACCGGCTGGCCTTCGATTCGTTCGAGGGCCAATTGGACAAAGACTTTACGCCTCTGGCTTTTTCACAGAACGGTAGCCTCTCTGCCACCGTGGTCTTTGCAGGCTATGGGTTCGACTTCTCCACAGATTCCCTGTCATGGCACGACTACGATGGCATGGATGTTACGGGAAAATGGGTCATGATCCTCCGGGGGAATCCCGACGCGGAAAACACCAACAGCGTATTCATGCCTTTCAGTCCTCTTCGTAAGAAATTACTCGTTGCCAAGGACAGGGGGGCCGGGGGTGTTCTCTTTGTTTCCGGAGAGGCCTTCGATGAGGCAGATGAGCTCACCGATCTTTCCAGGGATAGAATCCCGAGTGACGCCGGTATTCCCGTCTTTCATATCACGCGCACGGCGGCTAACAGGATGTTGATAACACGCCAACAGACCATCGCCGGGCTCGAAAGCCGATTGAACCAGACAAGACAGCCCGCCAGTTTTGAATTCGATCTGACGGTGACGGGTTCGGCGGAAATCATCAAGAACAAGGCTACTACGCAGAACGTCGTGGCTATCCTCCGGGGAAACGATCCCATCCTCCAGAGCGAAGTGATCGTCCTGGGTGCCCATTACGATCATCTGGGCATGGGCGGTCCGGGTTCCGGCTCCCGGCGGCCGGATACAACGGCCGTACACAACGGTGCCGACGACAACGCGTCCGGCGTGGCCGCGTTGCTGGAAATCATGGAAATGCTGGCCGCGAAGAAAAATACGCTGAAACGCAGCGTACTGGGCATCGCCTTTGGTGCCGAAGAGATGGGTACCCTGGGGTCGAGATACTTCACGGACCATCCGTTGGTCGATTTGGATAAAATCACCGCCATGATCAACCTGGACATGATCGGCCGATTGGATTCTCTGACGAATTCCATTTCCATCGGCGGAAGCGGCACGGCCCGAGAGTTTAGCGATATCATCGCCCGGCATGCGGACATGGTCGAGCTCAGTACCCAGTTAGCTCCTGAAGGGTACGGCCCGTCAGATCATGCACCGTTCTACGCTCAAGATATTCCGGTGCTCTCTTTAATGACGGGTATCCATCAAGATTATCATACACCGGAAGACGATATCGATAATATCAATTTCAGAGGTCTGAAAACCGTCGCCGATTTCGTCTACGCAACCATCGCAGACCTGGCCAACAGACAAGATGCCCTCGTCTTTCAGGAAGCAGGCCCCAAATCCAGGCCCAGCATGCGTCGCCGGTTCAGGGTAAGTCTAGGCATCATGCCGGATATCGCGGCCACCGACATCAAAGGTGTACGCGCCAGCGGTGTAATACCCCGAAAACCCGCGGCTCTGGCCGGCATGAAAAAAGGCGACATCATCGTAGCCATAGAGGGAAAACCCGTAAACGGCATCTATGAATACATGCACCGCCTTTCCGATTTTGAAGCAGGACAGCGCATCAGCGTCGAAGTCTCCCGGTACGGTGAAAAAATCGTCCTGAGCGTCCAATTGTAAGCATCCTCATCACCATGAAAAGAAAAGGATGCTTTGAATCATGTAAAGTCGGAACTCTGTCTAACAAGATTTTTACTTGACCCATTCGGATTTTCTGTGTAGATTGAAACGACCCATTGGATGTCATACGAAGCTTATACAAAAACACCGTGACAACATCATAGGAGATGCATCATGCAGACCTACATTCTCCTGACCAAGTTGTCGCCCGAAGCATGTCGCCAAATGGGCGACCGGGCCAAGATCGGGCGTGCGTGGCTGGACCAGGTCAAGGAAAAATGCCCGGAAGTGAAGTTCGTTTCGCATTACGCTCTACTGGGAGATCACGATTTTCTGGACATCTACGAGGCACCCGACGAGGAAACGGCGGCAAAGGTGTCGATGATCAGCCTGGAAAACGGGGCCTTCCAGGCTAAGAGTCTTATCGCCATACCGTACAAACGGTTCTTGAACCTGGCCAAGGAGATGCACGAGTAATGGTTTCATGGAATCGTTGTTTGATTTCGCGGCCTGATTCTAGAAAGGATTACCGGCGTTGAGCGTATCTTGAAAGGTATTCCTTATACCGTCCGTGTGATCCTGATTCGTTAAGCGTCATCGTACATGCTCGTGAAGTGCTCGGGTGGGGACGGTGGCGGCGGCAGTGGGGGCCGGGCATGACATCTTATTTTCATTATTTCTTTCTTCAATGCTTTCACATAGCTCGATACCGTCGAGGACAAAGACGTGTATATCGCTCCTTCGTTGTCCGTGATGGATACGCCCTTCCACAGAACGTCTCCGGTCCTGGCATCATAGAGCGTCGAAATAAAACGTACCTTCCTTCCCCGAATCTTGATTATATTCGTTTTTGTCACAGGCGTCAACTGGAAAATCGGCGAAGCGCTGTCCGCAGGCCCGCATAGATCTGTAGTTTTCTCCGATTCTCTTATGTCCGAATTTGAATCCTGGGTTGCAGGATTCCCGGCAACGATTTCCAGCACACTGTCTACTCCCCGGTGGATTAATTCCTGGGCCACCGATCCATCTTCCGGCTGGCGATCTGGGGGAAAAAGGTCTCCCCAGGCGTATATGCGCAATCCTTCCTTTCTGAATGCTTTTTTGAGTTTCTTTTGGATAAGACGACAGGTTTTTTCATCGAGATTTCGGGATAAAACAGCCATGCTTCTGATGGATTTATCCATCGGCTTGTTATCGACAATACCGGTAAACCGTGTCGACGTACAGGTAGCCATCATCAACAGGAGGACGAGCCATCCCCTACTCATTGTTCATCTCCTGATCCATGACGCGCGCTCTGGCGCCAGACAGGTGGTATCGTTTGATCACGGGCTATGGCTCGCTTCAATACCCACAGCCCAACGATCAAGGATATCAAAATCTGGACGTACGATGCCTCTATGCCGAAGCTTCCGCCGGTCATCCAATCCGGCCCGCTGATGGCAGGCGTTATCCAACCGTTGTGGGCCACACCCGAATTGGGCATACCGAACACCGCCGTCTGGAAATAATTCCAACTCAGGTGAAGTCCCCAGACCAGCCAGATACGCCGTGTCAGCATGTATGCCGCGGCAAAGAGAATCGTGTCGGAGAGAACAAGACCCAGGGACGTCCATATCGTCGCGTTGGGATTGGCTACATGGGCGAACCCAAAAAAAACACCCGTTGCCAGCATGGCAATCCAGCTCCCGCACAGCTCTTCCATGAGTTTAAAGAAAATCCCCCGGAAAACCAGCTCTTCGATAAAAGCAGCCATCCCAAAACGGAAGAGAAACATCAGCAGGACATGAGGAGAATTCAGATGATCGATCCGGTAATAGCCCAGGCTTGCCATCAGCCCGACCATGATACCCACGATGGCCAATGAAATGAGAGCACCCACACCGAATTCCCCCAAGCTGCCCTTGTATCCCAACTCGTACGCCTCTCTCTTTTCGATAATCCGGGTATAGAACCGGTAGGCGAAGACCATTAAAAGAAAAGTGAGAATATCCCGAACATACCTCAGGACCGACGCATACGGTTCGGCAACCTGCCGGATGACATGGATCACGGTCAGGTTGCTCAGAATGAGTATGGGCGCCAGAAACACGAGAACCACGAGCATCCGAACCAACGGGAACTGGATAATTCTCCCAGGCCATCTTCGAGGTTTGGCCTGCGAAAACAACGTTTCACCCTTCACATCCATCGTACCCTCCTGCCGTCATGATAAACGTTTAAAGTGTCTG
>CAZTKR010000337.1:0-1996 GCA_964614115.1 uncultured bacterium
TCCGTACGGGAGTCCATGGTTGGAAGGCGATGCCCCAAAACGGACGACTCGAACTGTATCGCTCAAGTCATAAAAGGCCTTGTGACGAGGTATGTAATAAAACGTGAAAACAAAGGAAAGGATGCTCCTAAAAGATAAGGCGAAAGCGAAAGCAGAGAAGAAAATCCTGAATTATACAATCGTACAAATGCAAACAATTGGTTGACGTGAATGTGAGTTATCAATTTCCCCACAGGAGAAAGTAACAAAAGTGGCTTATCGACAGTGAATCAGTATATACTCCGTACCATTGATAGCACGGATGTTATCAAGCCAGTTCAAATATTTTCCGTCACATGAAAGGATGCCACCATACTCAGTAAAAATATATCAGTGCATCGGAGGAGATAAAAATCGTTTAGAGATACCGCTCCACTTCCCAGTGGGTCACCTGCATTAAGAATTCGCGCCATTCCTGCTGCTTTGCCTGTATGAAGTGCCTCGCCAAATCTTTGCCCAGCAGATTGCATAATACGTCATCGTTCTTCAGCGCATCCATGGCATCCCCGATATTGGTCGGCAGAGTGGCGATATCCATTTCATCCAACCTTTCATCACTGAACCCATACACATTTTCCTCCACGGCCATGGGAGGCGGGAGTTCCTTTGCAACACCATCCAAACCGGCTTCCAGCATCCCCGCAAAAGCAAGGTACGGATTGCAGGAGGGATCGGGGCAGCGCAGTTCCAGCCTGGCTCCTTCCCGTGCCTTACTGGCCGTGACCATGGGAATGCGGATTAACGCCGACCGGTTGATCCTGCCCCAACAGATATACACAGGCGCTTCATACCCGGGAACCAAACGCTTGTACGAGTTGACCGTCGGGGCCACCAGGGGAGCCAGGCTCCGGGCATGCTCTATCTGACCAGCCAGGAAGTGATAGGCCAGTTGGGAAATATTATAATGATCTTTTCCATCGTAGAAAAGATTTTTACCCTTTCCGTCTCCCAGACTTTGATGCACATGCATCCCGTTCCCGTTGACTCTGAACATGGGCTTGGGCATGAAGGTCACCTTTAAACCCTTGGCCATGCTGTGTGTTCTCAGAACATGCTTCAGTGAGATAATGCCATCGGCAATCTTCAATGCATTGTCGTAAGACAGATCGATCTCATGCTGACCCTGACTCACCTCGTGATGATAACTCTCACAATGGACGCCGAAGTTTTCCATGTGTCGCATCGTATCCTGGCATATCTCCACAGCCCGGCTCTGAACGCCCAGGTCAAAATAGCCTTTCATATCATGGGGTTCGAGTTCTGGCAGGGCCTCTCGGTCCAGGAGGAAAAACTCGATCTCTGGGCCGATGTAATACACATAACCCATTCCTTTGGCCTTTTCCAGTGTCCGTTTTAATACGCCGCGGGGATCACCCTCAAACGGCTTCTCATTAGGCAGGTATACATCGCAAATAATCTGAGAACACCGGCCGTTGGGTTCAGTCCAGGGCAATATCGAGAAGGTGTCCACATCTAATTTTAGCAGCATATCCGATTCGTATATCCTGGCAAAGCCCTCGATGGATGAGCCATCGAACCATATACCGTGCTTCAAAGCACTCTGTATTTGGGCCGTTGGGATAGTCACTTTCTTCGGCTCACCCGTGATATCCGTAAACACCAGATAGATGAATTCCACCTTTTCCTTTTTGATTATTTCGACGATTTCTCGCTCTTCCAAAATCCACCTCCTAACATTGTTTGCATATTTTTTTTATAGAGCTAATCTTCTGTATCCGATTCAGACGGTTCTATGGCATGCAAAATCAAGACCATCCTGTCACTAAAAACAGAAAATTTTAAAGCTTATATTTAAATGCTTGATATTTATAGACTAAAATGTTATAGAACACTGGATTTCGAAACGGATGCACCTCACTAAAATCCACGAATATCATACATTTTTGTAGAATGATAGTATATTTCCTACATTTTTGATGGTATCGCATTTCTATCA
>CAZTKR010000337.1:2006-4115 GCA_964614115.1 uncultured bacterium
AGGGATTATCCAGTCATGATGTTCTTCATCCCGAATGTGTAACATGTTATTTACTCTTCATCCGACGTGTACAACGTATCGAATCCGTCGTTTCGACTCAGGTCGTTAGTAATGCAGATTTGTATTGATCTTTATCCTACAATTTTGTATTATTAAAATAGTGTAGTAACAATATTGTTATTCCAGAATGAATAGGATGGCTCCATCATGCAAAGCCCATCTCAAGCAAAAATGAAAAAGACGGGCGGATCGAGCGCATTGTTCCGGAAATTATCTATTCTGACGGATATCAACCGTGTCCTGAGCCGAAGCCTCGATACCGACCTTCGCATCCCGTTTCAAGCTGTTCTTCAGATTCTGCAAAACTCGTATAAAGTTAAGTCCGGTGCCGTCTTCCTCATCGATGAGAACGGAAAGACGCTCTCCATGAGGGCTTCCGCCGGTTTTAGGAGCCCGCCGGACGATGTGATATATAAAATAGGCGAGGGTTTGACCGGCCGTATTGCCGAGACCGGAAAGCCCATCGTAGTTCCCCGTGTTAGCAAGGAACCGTTGTTTCTCAATCGGATGAGGTCTTGGGATCCTGACAAGGACAGGGAACAAAGTTATATAGGCGTACCCATCCAACAGGATTATAAAACGCTGGGTGTACTGATGGTCAACTTCCCGTACAGTCCCAAGAGGGATTACGATACTGCTTTACAATTCCTTCTCTCGGTGAGCTCCACGCTCCTCCAGCCCATTCAGGCCAAACAAGCTATCTCCAACGAACGAGAGCGCCTTTTAGACGAAAACGTGATGCTGAAACAGAAGCTTCAGGGAGAATTCAGCTTTCACAACATCATCGGTAACAGTCATGAAATGCGGGACGTATATGAACAGGCCACGCGTGTGGCCCGCACGAACACGACCGTACTCCTGCGGGGAGAATCGGGCACCGGTAAGGAACTCATCGCCGAGGCCGTTCACTACAATTCCCTCCGTTCCGATAAGCCTTTCATCCGGGTCAACTGCGCGGCCATTCCCGAAGGACTCATCGAATCGGAATTCTTTGGATACGAAAAAGGTGCATTCACCGGGGCAACAGCACAAAAAAAGGGCCGCTTCGAACTCGCCGACGGCGGTACCATTTTTTTAGACGAAATCGGTGAGCTGAGCGCCATGACACAGGTCAAGCTGCTGCGTGTCCTCCAGGAACAGGCCTTCGAGAGAGTCGGAGGAACTAAAACCATCAGAGTGGACGTTCGGATCATCGCAGCCACCAATGCAGACCTGGAGACATTGATAGACCTGGGAAATTTTCGCACGGACCTGTACTATCGCCTGAACGTGTTCTCCATCTATCTACCACCCTTGCGGGATCGAAAGACAGACATCCTGCTCCTGGCCGACCACTTCATGCTGAAATACGGGAGGTTGCACGGCAAGGCCATCAAGCGCATCTCCACGCCGGCCATCGACATGCTGATGCGCTATCACTGGCCGGGTAATGTACGGGAACTGGAGAACTGCATCGAGCGGGCCGCCATCGTATGCGAAGACCAGGTCATCCACAGCTACCACCTGCCTCCGACCCTGCAAACCGCCGAAAGCAGCAACACCGTGCCCCGTCTTTCGCTGGACGAAGCCGTGATTTCCTATGAAAAAGAACTCATCCAGGATGCACTTAAGACAACGCGGGGAAACCGGGCCAAGGCCGCCCGTCTCCTGAATTCCACGGAGAGAATCATCGGTTATAAAATAAGCAAGTATCAGATCGACGTCACGCGCTTCAAATCATGACTTCCTGAATTGCCCACCGGAGTATTCCATCGCTGTAACATACGATTGATTCCAGGATGACATGGATGGGATCGGATTATTCCCCTCGGTATGATGGACTCATGCATCAAGAATTGTGGAGAAAAACAATCAACGACGGCCATAGTGATAGCGCAGCAGAGTCGATCACGCTGCATGACCATGATTATCACCGGGCGGGAATCACACTCGAGGAAGGTTGATAATGAATACAGGATTTTCGTTTCTTAAACAATCAACCCGCGCTCTACCACGTACTCTTGGGACGTCTCTTCCCAAACTGGGCACGGCACGGGGCATTCTTTGTCA
>CAZTKR010000338.1:0-4107 GCA_964614115.1 uncultured bacterium
AGCTGGCGGCGCGGGTCTCGAAGCAGCGGATCGACCTGGATTCCCTGGACCTGGCCTTTGCTTTGTACGATAGTCTCGTAAAGCGATACCCGGAAACGCCTTATGCCAATGCAGTGAAAAAAAAGCTAGGTGTTTATGCCGCAGAACAGAAAAAAAGAGCAGAAGCCGCATATCACGTTGAAACGGCAGATAGCACATTAGTAGATTCGCTTTCAACAACGGGAACGAGACCCGAACAGACACCCGTGGATACACCAGTTGTAGAACCGTCGGATTCATCTGCGTTGGAACCGCCAGCTGTGGCTTCGCCTGTCATCGTGGACACATCTGTAGTGGATTTGGTTATAGCGGATACATCTGAGGTGGATATGCCTACAGCAGATACTTCTGCAATGGATTTATCAGTCGTCGATACGTCCGCAGCTGCTCCTGAGTTGGTGAGTAGGATCAAGGAGCCAGCCTCACCCGTGGGGGGCATCGAAGCTATTCAGGACCGCATCATAGCGCTTCCGAACCTGGATATGAGAAATCTCAAAAAAGAGATACGGATACGGGTCAACATCGACGAACAAGGTAAGGTCGTTAGATGGGAAATCCTACAGTCCACGAAAAACAGAGCAGTGGACGGTGCCATCATCGAGGTACTGCGAACGAGTCCATTCCAGCCAGCTACGGGGGATAGTGGGCCCGTATCATCCTGGATTACCCTGACTATCCCTTTAACAAGAGAATAGCACCAGAACATAAAAGCAGAGGAGTATGTGAATCAGACACTCATTCGTCAGAAAGCCATCGCGCAAGATATTTTTCATATGACATTCAACGCTCCAGAGATTGCCTGGGAGGCTCAGCCTGGGCAATTTGTTCATATGCGGGTTACAGAGGGAATTGATCCTCTGCTCAGGCGCCCGTTCAGCATTCATCGTGTCCATCGTCAGAAGGGAACCCTGGAAATCCTTTACAGAGTCATCGGACGTGGAACAGCGTTGATGAGCAAGGCCGAATCTGGGGATTCCTTTGATTTGATGGGACCTCTGGGCAGAGGATTCCGCATCGATGATTCGTTTTCGCATGCCCTTGTGGTTGCTGGCGGAATGGGGAGCGCGCCCGTGTTTTTTCTCATCGATGAGCTCATCGAGCACGGAAAGAAAGTCACGTTCTTTTGGGGAGCCAAGACAGGCCAGGAAATATTCGATGTGGATACGTTGAAACAGGTGGGTGTAGAGGTTCATACGGCGACCGAAGATGGAACCCTGGGCGTTTGCGGATTGGTCACAGACCCTCTGAACCGGTTTTTATCGTCCCATGACACTCAGACTTCGTATGAAGGTTTTGTTTGCGGGCCCAAGCCCATGCTTAAATGTATCCAAGAAATTGTCGTAGATACGCCTATTAACTGGCAAGCATCTTTGGAGGAGAGAATGGCGTGCGGTATGGGTGTCTGCATCGGGTGTGCTGTTCAAACACAAACCGGGTATCAAATGGTCTGTTCTGACGGCCCGGTCATGGATTTAAAGGAGATCGTATTCGATGGCTGATCTTTCCGTTCACATCGGACCCCTCACGCTGAAGAATCCTGTACTGACGGCATCGGGCACTTTCGGGTACGGTACGGAGTATCGTGACTATTTTGACATGAGTGAGCTGGGCGGAATCATCACCAAGACGATCACGCTTCATCCCAGAGAAGGAAATCCCATACCCCGTATCGCCGAGACGCCGTGCGGTATGCTCAACTCCATCGGACTTGCTAACGTGGGGGTGGATCACTTCGTATCCGACAAACTTCCAGAACTGGAAGGAATGGATACCTCAGTCATCGTCAACATAGCTGGCAGCAGCATAGACGAGTATGCCGATGTGGCAGAGCGCGTTCAGGGGCATTCCAGAGTCGATGCGCTGGAAGTGAATATTTCATGTCCCAACGTTAAAAAAGGGGGATTGGCCTTCGGTACGGATGCTGATATTACGCGAGAGATCGTATCCCGCGTGCGCGAGACGACGAAGAAAGCTGTCATCGTCAAACTAACGCCCAACGTCACGGATATTACGACTATAGCCAGGGCTGCTGTGGAGGGCGGTGCCGATGGGCTTTCTTTGATCAACACCATTCTCGGTATGGGTGTGGATATCGAGACACGCAAGCCTCTCATCGCCAGGGTCGTCGCCGGTCTATCGGGCCCGGCCATCAAGCCTGCTGCCCTGGCCAAGGTATACCAGGTGGCCCAGAACGTATCCGTACCCATCATCGGCATAGGCGGCATCATGGATTGGCAGAGTGCTGTGGAGTTTTTCATCGTGGGCGCCGCAGCCGTGGAAATAGGGACGCTGAGTTTTATCCAGCCGGACGGTGCCCTCCAGGTTCTCAGGGGAATCGAACAGTACTGCGAACAGAAGGGTATCGATAAATTGACGGACCTGGTCGGGACACTTCAAATAAAACAATAATCGATCAATAATTCGAAAAGAGTCGGATATATCTGTAACCAATCGTTGTTCCTGATTCCGGAATTATAAGACAGTCTATGCCTGAATGTCATGTTTTGTGCTGCGTTTGAGAGGAAAGGAATATGGATTCACAAACGAAAGTACTGAAAGTCATTCAAAACCGGCGGAGTGTTCGTAAGTTCGATCCCCGTCCAATCGGGCGAGAAACCCTCCTGACATGCATCGATGCTGCGCGTATCGCCCCTTCGGCGGACAATGTTCAACCCTGGCGGTTCATCGTGCTGGACGACCCGGACATCAAGCGGGATTTTGAGGAGAAGGTGTTTTCAGGGATTTATCGCATCACCAAATGGGCCACCAAGGCACCCGTACTCATCATTCTGTGTGCGGACTTAAACTTTGTCGTCCATCAAGTAGCCGAAGCGCTCCAGACCATACCGTACTATCTTCTGGACATGGGCATTGCGGGTGAACATTTTGTGCTACAGGCGCAGGAACTGGGATTGGGAACCTGTTGGATCGGCTGGTTCAACGTGCGTAAGGCTAAGAAAGTACTCCGTCTACCCCGAAGCGTCCGAATTTGCGAGTTGATGGCAGTGGGGTACCCGCCCAAGGATTGGGCACCCAAGCCCAAGAAACGCAAGGCCATGGAGGAAATCGTTTTTTTCAACGGATGGGGAAATAAGGCATAGCTTATCTTCAGGATGAAAATCTTAATAATCGAATAGAGATAAAAACTAGAATTTATTCTTCGTTACAATATTTTTAGCGAGTTTTTCGGATTACAGGATTCTTCGCGCACTTACAAACCGGTTTTTGTAATACGCCTCACTCATTCTTGAAATAACCACCCCCCTTGAACTGGATGCATGGATAAATCGTCCGTTTCCCAGGTAAATGCCCACATGGGAAGGGATTCTTTCCTGGTTTATGCGGAAGAACACCAGGTCTCCCACATCCAGGGAGCGCGAAGGGATTTCCGATCCGATACGGAATAAATCGCTAGTCTTATGTGGCAGTCGGATGTTATAGATATCCCGGTAAAGCCGCAAAGTCAGGCCGGAGCAATCCATGCCCCTGCGATTGGTTCCGCCCGTGCGGTAGGGCGTCCCGATGAAGGTCTGGGCATGGTCGATGAATTGCGCATGTCTTTCCCCTCTGTGTCTGGACCGGTAGGCTGGGCCGTATGTGGACGTACAGGAATGGAGTAGGAGGATGAGAAAAAGACATACGCCGGAATATCGGAAGTTCATTGCGTCCTCATTCGTCTGTTTACGAGCCGTGAGGAAATCGTTTGGTAACAAGATACGCATTTCAGATGGATCGAGTCAAGTCGTCATGTCCATTTTTTCATACTTGGCTAATGTGATAACGCTCGCATACTCTTCAAATTCTTACGATTAGTTAAATTTTTTATGGAATTTAAAGGATTTCTGCATCATATAAATGACGATGTAATCAAAACGAACATTTTCTTGATAAGGGGAAATTCAAGATGGCGAGAATAATGTTTTTTATGATTTTTTGGGGCGTATTAATGAAGCCCGTTCAAGCGCAGAATACTTGGATCAAAACGTACGGCGGAGATATGGTTGACGAAGGGTGGGATGTCCAACAAACAGAAGATGGAGGATATGTCGTCGTTGGAAGAACAAACTC
>CAZTKR010000339.1:0-4085 GCA_964614115.1 uncultured bacterium
TTTCTTTGTCTACAATGCCTTCTTCTTCCTGACTGAAAAAGACGGGACGACCGATATAGTCCTTTATCTTGGGATCGTCCAACGAAATTTCTTCAATCATGTTGAATAATCGCAATACCTCTTCATCCGTCGAGCATCCCAAAGCCCGCAAAAGCGTTGTGACCGGAAATTTTCGACCTTGATCCACGTAGACGTAAAGAACGTCGTTTGTGTCGGTTACAAACTCCAACCATGACCCTCGAAACGGAATAATCCGCGCCGCATAGGTTCGGGTGCCATTGGGGTAGACCTTCTCATCGAAGAACACACCCGGAGAACGATGAAGCTGATTTACGATGATGCGCTCTGCACCGTTGATGATGAATGTCCCCTTCTCGGTCATATAGGGGAAATTACCCAGATAGACGACCTGCTCCAAAATATCGACATAGTTATCCTTATCACCATAGGGATCCCGCGTGGAAAGCCGAAGCTTTGCCTTCAGAGGAATAGAAAACGTGACGCCCCGCTCCCGACATTCCTCGACCGTATACTTGGGCGAATCCACGTAATATTCCACAAACTCCAGTAGAAAGTTCTCTCTCGAATCGCTGATGGGAAAAAGCGCCAGGAAAACTTCCTGGAGCCCCTGGATTTTCCTTTGGCTGGGAGGTACATCATCCTGCAGGAAATCTCTGAATGATTTCAATTGGACAGCTAAAAGGTCCGGGATCTCGACTGCAGACGATATCTTAGAAAATGTTTTACGTTGAATCGGTTCTTTTCTCAACGCAACCGAACTCCTCTCATGGGACGTTTAAACGATTACTTTAATTCTACCGTGGCACCCGCTTCTTCCAGTTGACGCTTGATATCTTCGGCTTCTTCCTTGGCAATACCTTCCTTTACCGCTGAATTGGGAGCTGCTTCCACCAAATCTTTGGCTTCTCTCAAACCCAATCCGGTTATTGCACGCACCACTTTAATCACTTGGATTTTATTGGATCCAAAGCTGGACAGCATGACGTTATAATCGGTTTTTTCTTCCGCAGCAGGAGCTGCAGAAGCCGCTGGACCCGCACCGGGGGCTGCGACCACAGCCGGAGCTGAAGCCGTCACACCGAATTCCTCTTCCAATGCCTTGACGAGCTCTGCCAGATCCATCACGGACATCTTCTTGACCATATCAAGAATCTTTTCTACATCTTTGCTGCGGGAAGAGGTTTCCTTTTTTTCCTCCGTCTCCACAGCATTATCCGTTTTTTGTTCTTCGGCCATCTTTATCCTCCAGAATTACCCTTTCGATGATCTCGTTTATGATTGAGCCTTCTCTTGTGCTTCCTTCACGGCATTCAACGTTCGTACGAACTTCGATAGAATGCCGGCCAATCCGCAGGCAAGACCTTGAATAGGCGCGCTAAATCCCCTCACGATATTGGCCAGCAATACCTCCTTTGAGGGAAGCGTTGCAATATGCTTGACCCGTTCCGGTCCGTAGAAAGTACCTTCAAAAAGCGATGCTTTGATCTTCGGTTTTTCCTCGGTTTTTGCAAATTCCGACAGTACACGCGCCGGAGCCGAAGGATCCTCATAACTATAGGCAATGGCAGAAGGACCCTCCAAATATTTGACAATTTCATCGCGTCCCACTTTTTGAACAGCCAGGCGAGCCAGTGTATTCTTCACGACACGATACCCAACAGATGCCTCCCGACATTTCTGCCTGAGCTCGCCCATTTTCTCGACGTTCAAACCCTGAAAATCATTGATAAAAACACTCTTGGCTTTTTCCAAGATTTCGGCAACTTCCTGAACAGCCGCTTCTTTTTCTGGTCTTGCCATAGTCTATTCCTACAGGTCTAATGAACGTTTTAACGCATGGACTCCAGAACCGCCGTCCGGTCGAGCTTGATTCCCGCTCCCATCGTAGACGACAATGTGATATTCTGGACATACTGGCCTTTCGCTGAGGCTGGCCGGAGACGCATAATCTGATCCAGGAGTACTTGGATATTTTCCGTCAGCGCCTCATGACTGAAGGACAACTTGCCCACTATCGCATGAACGTTCCCGTGCCGGTCGACGCGGAATTCAATACGCCCGGTCTTGAGCTGCTTTACAGCGTCGGTCACTTCAAAGGTCACGGTACCGGCCTTGGGATTTGGCATCAGCCCTTTTCGTCCCAGATACTTACCCAATTTACCCACATCTTTCATCACATCGGGTGTCGCCACGATAGCATCGACGTCGCTCCATCCTTCCTCGATCTTTTTGATGTAGTCCTCCAAACCCACAAAATCGGCACCCGCCTCCTTGGCTTCCTTATCTTTGGGAGGCTTGCACAACACGAGGACCTTGATCTCTTTCCCGGTACCGTGGGGCAGAGACACCGTACCTCGAACCATCTGATCTGCTTTTTTAGGATCAACACCCAGCCGTATGGCGATATCCACCGATTCATCGAACTTCACAGATTTTGATTCCTTTAAAAGCCGGACTCCTTCCTCAAGCTCGTAAATTCTCTCATGATCTATCTTCTCAGAATTCGTGTTGTATCGTTTACTTCTTTTCATAACAGACATCCTCACCCTTCGACGACAATGCCCATGCTCCGGGCCGTTCCTTCGACGATCCGCATGGCAGCATCTATATCATTGGCGTTCAAATCAACCATCTTTAATTCTGCAATCTCCTGGACCTGTTTCTTCTTGACTGTTCCGACTTTCTCGCGATTGGGCTCTCCCGACCCCTTCTCGATGTTGGCGGCTTTTTTCAGGAGGACCGCGGCAGGAGGCGTTTTCGTGATGAACGAAAACGACCGGTCACCGTAAACGGTGATAACCACTGGTATAATGAGGCCCTGCTTCTCCTTCGTCTTGGCGTTAAATGCCTTGCAGAATTCCATGATATTCACACCATGCTGGCCCAGAGCCGGCCCCACAGGGGGTGAAGGATTAGCCTGACCCGCGGGAATTTGGAGTTTGATAAGTCCGATTATTTTCTTCGCCATTTGAAAACCTCAACCATCCCTATTTTTCAACTTCCACCTGGAGAAAATCGAGTTCTACGGGTGTGGATCGACCAAAAATACTCACCATGACTTTCAATTTTTTCTTTTCCCTATTGATGTCCTCGACGACTCCTGCAAAATCCGTAAACGGGCCGTCGATCACCTTCACCGGATCGCCAATCCGGTACGGTATATCAATGACCTCCTGATCACGTCGCTCTTCAACGCGTCCCAGTATGCGGCGAACCTCTTCCTCCTGCAGAGGTACAGGCTTGTTTCTTGGACCCACAAAATTGGTGACTCCTGGCGCACTCAGAACGAGGTGTTGAGTCACCTTGTCGAGTTCCATTTCGATGAGCATGTATCCGGGAAAAAAGATGCGGTTCTTCACTCTCTTCTTTCCATCTTTCATTTCCACCACATCTTCCGAAGGAATGAGAATGCGCGGCACCTTTTCCTGAAGAGAAGCCCTTTCGATCTCGTTCTCTAAGTATTTCTGTATCTTTTTCTCGTGGCCCGAGAAAACATGTATCGCATACCATTGCAACAAAAAAAGGGTTCCCCCTTTTAAAAAACAACTTCCAGCAATCGATTCAGAAGCGTGTCCACACCAAAAATGAAAAGGGACAACAACACACATAAAACGACGACCACAACCACAGAGCCGTAGAGCTCCTCCCGGCTCGGCCAACTGACTTTCGAAAGTTCCTGGCTCACATCGCCAAAATATTTCGACACTTTCTGAATCATCGCTCTCCTCTTGTGACAAGCAGGCCTGGAGGGACTCGAACCCCCAACCCCCGGATTTGGAGTCCGGTGCACTAGCCAATTGTGCTACAGGCCTTCACGACCAAAACCTATCGGGTCTCCTTATGCGGCGTATGTTTATTGCAGAAACGGCAGAATTTTTTATATTCCACGCGCCCCGATTGCTTCTTTTTATTCTTCGTCGTGGTATAATTCCGCTGTTTACACTCTGTACATTCCAACGTGATGATATCCCGCATGACTGGCTCGCTTCCTCAAGCATGTATTCCAGGTTACTCCAGTATCTTACCGACAACTCCGGCTCCGACAGTACGTCCTCCCTCTCGGA
>CAZTKR010000340.1:0-4059 GCA_964614115.1 uncultured bacterium
TGGTTATCGGTGGACGTTACGGACTCGGCTCAGCCGAACTCAACCCACCTATGGTTAAAGCTATTTTCGACAACCTTAAGAAAGAAAATCCTAAAAACCATTTCACGGTCGGTATCACCGATGATGTTACCAATACCTCGCTGGATCCGGATTATTCATTTGACCTGGAAGGTGATAATTTCCGGGGGCTTTTCTTCGGTCTCGGTGCAGATGGTACTGTGGGAGCCAACAAAAACTCCATCAAGATCATCGGCGATAACACAGACATGTTTGCCCAGGGATATTTTCAGTACGATTCCAAGAAATCGGGAGGTATCACCCGCAGCCATCTCCGGTTCGGCAAGTCACCCATTCAATCGCCGTATCTGGTTTACAACGCCGATTTTATCGCCTGTCACAATCCGGCGTTTATCGGTCGGTACGATATTCTAGAAGGAATCAAGGAAGGCGGCATCTTCCTCTTAAATTCGGACTGGTCCAAGGAGGAGGCCTTCGAGAATCTGACCCAGGACATGCAGAAGACCATCATCGAGAAGAAGATCAAATTTTACAACATCAATGCTCTGGAGATCGCACAAAGCCTGGGCCTTGGAGGACGCATCAACACGGTCATGCAGGCAGCATTCTTCATCATCTCCAACGTAATGCCTCGCGACGAAGCCGTCAAACTCATCAAGAAGGCCATCGACAAGACGTACCGGAAGAGAGGGGACGAGATTGTCAAGATGAACTGGGCGGCTGTGGACAAGGCAGCCGAGGCCCTGGTCGAGATTCCAGTTCCGGATAAACTGCCTGCGAAACACCGAAAGGTCAAGAAGCTTGTTCCCGATGATGCCAATGATTTTGTTAAATTTGTGATGGAACCCATCATGCGGGATAAGGGCGATGGTATCCCGGTGTCCAAGATGCCCCTGGATGGATTTGTACCCTCGGGAACGACGCAATATGAGAAGCGCGGTGTCGCCCCGATGGTTCCTCATTGGATTCAAGAGAACTGCATTCAGTGCAATCAATGTTCTTTCGTCTGCCCCCATGCCGTGGTCAGGCCCAAGCTCATCGACCGCAGTCTGTTGAAAAAAGCGCCCAAATCCTTCAAGACCATCAAGGCCATCGGTAAGGATAGCGATAAATACGACTACAAGCTCCAGGTTTTCATCGAGGACTGTGTTGGCTGTATGGACTGCGTGAACGAATGCCCCAAGGAAGCGCTGGTCATGAAATCCATCGAAGAGGAACGGGCCGCGGGCGAGAACGAGAATGTCAATTTCTTTCTATCCCTGCCCGAGGATGTCTTGAGCAACGCCGTGAAACTGACGACCGTGAAGGGCAGTCAGTTCAAACAACCGTTGCTGGAGTTCTCCGGCGCATGTGCAGGATGCGGAGAAACACCCTATGCTAAATTAATCACGCAGTTTTTCGGTGATCGTCTCATCGTGGCCAATGCCACGGGATGTTCTTCCATCTGGGGTGCTTATTTCCCGTCGATTCCGTACACGACGAACAAGAACGGGCACGGACCGGCCTGGGCCAATTCGCTCTTTGAGGATAACGCCGAGTACGGTTTTGGCATGCGGCTTGCCGTGAACGCCAACCGGAAGCAGCTTTTGTATAACGTGGATAAGGCCCTGGAAATGGGTATCAACGGCGACTTTAAAAAAGTTTTGGTCAAGGCCAAGGAATTATGGAAAACGAAAGAGGACGACGTCAAGGCAAACGCGAAGAAAATTCAGGATATGCTGCCCGGTCTATTGGCAAAAGTCAGTGGAGACAAGAAGAGAGTGCTGGCCAAGATCAAGGAGCTCGAGAATTACTTCGTGCCCAAGAGCGTGTGGGCCTTTGGCGGGGACGGCTGGGCTTATGACATCGGCTATGGCGGATTGGATCATGTGATGGCTTCTGGGAAAGACTTCAACATACTCGTCCTGGACACGGAAGTCTACTCGAATACCGGCGGCCAGGCTTCTAAAGCCACGCCCTTGGGATCGGTTGCCAAATTCGCGGAAGCGGGCAAGACTACCGTGAAAAAAGACCTGGGACTGATGATGATGAGTTACGGGTACGTGTATGTGGCATCCGTGGCCATGGGTGCCAACAAGAATCAGCTGATCAAGGCAATTACAGAGGCCGAAGCGTATGAGGGACCGTCGATCATCATTGCCTATGCACCGTGCATCAATCATGGATTCGACATGGCTTATACCCAGCAGGAAGAGAAAAAGGCCGTGGACGCGGGTTACTGGATGCTGTACCGGTACAATCCCGAACTCAAGAAAGAGGGTAAGAATCCGTTCATTCTCGATTCTAAAGAACCGAAGCTGCCCCTGAAGGAATTTCTTGAGGGCGAGACACGGTACACGGGACTGAGGCAGACGTTCCCGGACAAGGT
Source organism: uncultured bacterium (assembly GCA_964614115.1). Lineage (GTDB taxonomy): Bacteria > Zhuqueibacterota > QNDG01 > QNDG01 > DSAB01 > CAZTKR01. Next base: position 2,387 of record CAZTKR010000340.1, read on the forward strand.
GAACGGATACTGGACGGAATTCCAGGAAGTCGTTCGAAAACGGTACGAGATGTACAAGCGGTTGGCAGAAGCGTAGATAATCATATTAATTAATAGACTCTTAAAGAATCCCCGACACTTTCGAAGTGACGGGGATTTTTTTAAAAACGAAATATTCGGAAACAATTATACGCTTTTTTCGTACTCTTTTATAGTACGAAAAAACGAGTAAATGAGGTTATAGCAATGAAGAAACTCACTCTGAATGAGCAGATCTTCCTGATTGCAATCTGGCACCTTGATGATGAAGCGTATGGTGTGAAGATCCGAGAAAAAATTATAGAATTGACCGGCAGTTCGATGATGTTCGGGACGGTGTACAACACATTGGATAAGCTGGTGAAGAAGGGGCACGTGAGTACACGTAAGGGCGGTGGAGCGACTTCCGAGCGCGGTGGTTATCAGAAGGTATATTATTCGTTAACCAAAGACGGAATGCTGGCACTTCGAAAGGCGCGAGAACTTCAGGAAAACTTATGGGCCGAAATTCCTCAGAATGCATTTTGATAAATAATCCGATGAAAATACAAAACCAACATCGACCTCCTCGATTACCCAAATGGTTCCTGGAGCGAATGAGCGAATATCAGGAAGCTTACCTGATCACCGGGGATTTGGAGGAGGCGTTCCATTTTGTTGCAATGGAGAGGGGAAGTCTATTTGCGTTGGTTTGGTACTGGGTTCAGGTTATTGGATGTTTACTAAAATACATGCTGAATCGGATGATATGGAGGATCGTGATGCTTAATAACTACTTTAAAATCGCTTTGAGAAACATCAAGAAACACAAGGGATATTCATTTATCAATATTTTAGGGCTTGCCGTCGGAATGGCAGCCAGTATTCTCATTCTCTTATGGGTACAGGATGAATTGAACTATGACCGGTTTCACGACAAAGCGAATCGGATATATCGAATATGCTCACGTATAAAAGTGAGTAATACTTTAATTGACCAAACTCAAACTCCGGCCATTCTTCCCATTACTCTGAAAAGTGATTTCCCCGAAGTTGAACAGACAGTTAAAATGGGTTTTCCCATTAATGCAAGCTGCCAATATGAAGATAAAATCTTCATGGAGAGTAGCATTCTTCCTGCCGATTCAACATTTTTTGATGTCTTTAGTTTTAACCTCATTATGGGTGACAAAAGAAATGTCCTAAACAGACCTAATGATATAGTAATCTCGGAAGCAACGGCACAGCGATATTTTGGCGATGAGAATCCTATCGGGAAGGTAATTACTCTTGCTGATGAATATGAGCTTTATGTAACCGGAGTTGTAGAAAATATCCCAAGGAATTCGCACTTTCATTTTGACATGCTTCTCTCAATGGCGTCGCTTCCCCATAGCAGAAAAATTGATTGGCAAAGTAATGATTTCAGAACATACATCGTATTAAAGAAAGGATTTCCTGTTGAGCAATTAGAAGCTAAATTTAACGATTTTATTAAACAATATATTTTCGAGGGCGATTTAACTTGGTTTGCTAAAGGAAACTCTTGGGAATACTATTTACAGCCGTTAACAGATATTCATCTTAAATCGGATATAATTAGTGAATTTGAGCCAAATGGAAATATAATTTATATTCACATTTTTTCTCTGACCGCGATATTTATTCTCCTTATC
>CAZTKR010000341.1:0-4053 GCA_964614115.1 uncultured bacterium
ACCATCAGGATCAGTTGCAGCACCCAGATACGTGTTTTCCACGATGATGTTTACACCAAAGAGAGGTTGGCCCGTTTCCTTATCCACAACCCGGCCCGCGATCTTACCCGTCGTGCCTCCCAAAACGGTGGACGTTCCTATTCCCAGGATCAGAATAAGACAGGTCCATCTGACAAATACTCTCCAAGAGTGCATGCGACCCTTCCTCCTCTTATGGAATAACATGTTTCCGATCATGAATATCCATAAAAAAACGGAGCTGTCCCTTTACATACAGGGACAGCCCCATAACCATCTACTTCAGTAATATCATCTTCCGCGTAGCCACCGCATCGTTTGCTCGGAGTTGATAAATATAAACACCTGAAACGGCACGATTGCCCCGGTCGTCCATTCCATCCCATACGACCTTGTAGGACCCAGCGGAACAGTATTCATCGATCAATGTACGAACACGTTGACCCATCAGGTTGTAAATATCCAGTCTGACCGCACCGCTTCTTTGCAGTGTATACCGGATACTCGTTTCCGGGTTGAACGGATTCGGATAATTCTGTTCCAGTGAGAACTGCACAGGTATATCGGCCTCATGGACGAATGGTTCATCAGGTACACTGGTAATATGGATAATTTCTTCGACGGATAAATCGTCGAACCAGGCCGTGCCAGTGGCATCGTGATTAAACCGTGGTCTCATGGTGATACCCACGGCATCCTCCGGCGCCATGGCAATGGCCACATACTCCGTCCAATCCGTCGAATCATCCACCTGGTTCACGTACATGAACTGATCCGATATCCACGGCCAATCCGTCGCCCAGCCATCTCTCATGAAACTGTAGCAGAGGGCCACTCGCGGACGTATATGATCGCCCACAACCGCGCTGGGAATGTAGTCTGGATCGGTATTCAATCCCGCTGTCTTCACCCAAGCCGAGATCTTATAGTAATTCCCTGCCTGGATTCCAGCATTTGGAACCGTCGACCATGTGATTTCTCCACCAAGACTGTCCTTGTGCAGCTTAGCCGAGTGCACACCCGAATGAGCCTCGCTAGTGAAATATTCATAATCCGAGTAAGGAGGTCCCTGAGACCAGCCGCCTCCCATACTCGCCGGAAACTCAACGCTTCCGTTGAATACTCCCCCGGACCAGGGATCCGAACTCACCACGAAGTCATCAAACCATATCGTACCCGTGGCTTGCGGTCCCATCTTCACGAAACACTCTGCCATGTCCGGCGTATCCGGCAGCACGACGTAACTAAACGCGGTATCCCAATCCGTGGCCGCAACCGTCTGATCGATGGGTACAAATTGATCGAATACCAGCGGAATACCATCCTTGTAAAACTTGAATAAGTAACCGATTTGACCGCCGGCTCCGCCGGGATTGACATTCACACCTTCAGATTTGTACCATCCTCCGACTTTGTATACAAGATCAGCCATCCTGTTCCACCAGAACTGGGAAAAATCCCAGGAGCGCCACCCTACTTCTGCGTTGCTCACCAGCGGTTTGCTGATTTCGAGCGATCGGTGAAAGTTGCGTGCCTCATCAGTCGCCCACGTGAGTTGGGCACCACCGTCGAATTCATTGACTTTATCCCAAAACCAGGGCTCGGCTGTTTCCAGATCGCCGTTGGCGATCAGGTTCGTACCGCTGAGCTGAACTTCCCTGACCGAGATATCATCGAACCAGGCCGTTCCCGTGGCATCGTGGTTGAAGCGAGGCCTTATGGTGATTCCGACAGCTTCATCGGGTGCCATGGCGATGGCCACATACTCCGCCCAATCCGTTGATGCATCCACCTGATTCAGGTACATGAACTGATCCGATATCCACGGCCAATCCGTCGCCCAACCTTCTCTCATAAAACTGTAGCAAAGGGCCACACGCGGACGAACATGTGTGCCTACTACACCACTGGGAATATAATCCGGATTGGTGTTCAACTCTTCCGTCTTTGCCCATACTGAGATCTTGTAGTACTTACCCGCTTCGATCATACCGTTGGGCACGGTCGACCAGGTGATTTCTCCGCCCAAACTGTCCTTTTGCAGTTTCGCCGAATACATACCCGAATGGGCAAAGTCAGTGGCATACTCGTAATCCGAGTAAGGAGGTCCCTGAGACCAACCGCCTCCATGGCCATCCGGGAACTCCATGCTTCCGTTGTGCATCCCAGCCGACCAGGGGTCTGAGCTCACCACGATGTCGTCAAACCACACCGTACCCGTAGCATCCTTACCCATGGCCAAATGGCACAGGGCCGAGTCCGCTGTATCCGGCATCACAACATACGCAAACGCGGTATCCCAGTCCGACGTCTCCATGGTCTGGTCGATGGGGATGACCTGAGGTGCAACCAGAGGTGTTCCATCTTTATAGAATTCAAAGATGAACGCAATCCCTTCGTCAACGGTTGCCGGGTTTGTGTTCACACCGCTGGTTTTGTACCAGCCGCCGATCTTGTAGACCAGGTCACTCATACTATTCCACCAGAACTGGGAAAAATTCCAAGAAGTCCAGCTTACGTCATCGTTACTGGCTGCTCCCTTGATGATCTTCAAAGAGCGATGAAAATGGTGAGCCTCGTCTGCTGTCCATATCAACTGAGCACCTCCGTCGCCCTCACCGACCTTTTCCCAAAACCAGGGTTCGGAAATCTCCAGATCACCGTTGTAGATGAAATCCGTCGGAACTTGGGCGAGACCCGATACGGCAAGAAACAAAAATAGGATCATGGCCGTGCCCACTTTCCGTATCCAATATTTATTCATTCTTTACCTCCCCGACTTGAATGGCATACCCGTTAGTAAAATTCGACACTTTCAAATATTCCTCTTTCTCCATCACCTCCTTTCCTCTCTTTGCTCTCACCTCCTCGTGGAAGCATCATCGCCTCAACATCACCTCCTTTCATTTCGTCGAGAATTCACCTCAATCGTTCGTGGATCCTCTTAAGATAAGATGTACAGGAATTAACGTCTTCCCATATATGATCCGTCCCGTATCTATCATCTCCATCAAACGCCGCAGGGCAACAGCGCCTAACTCTTCTTTCTCGACCCGAACCGTGGTCAGGTGAGGCTCGACATGGTGTACGGCTTCGATATCATCGAATCCGACGACAGCGACATGTTCCGGAACATCCAGGCCGTTCTGCCTAAGGCATTGAATGGCTCCGATAGCCATGGTATCGTTGGAGGCCATCAGGGCCGTAAAAGCTACACCGCGTTCCAGCAGACGTTCCGTCGCTCGAAAGCCATCATTCCGTCCAGTATAATGTTCATCGGAAGAAATGAGATTTTCATCGACTGGAATATGGTGTTCCTTCAAGGCTTCCTTGTATCCCAGCAGTCGATCATTGATGCTCGGATGGTTGATTTCTCCACCGATAAACGCGATTCTCCGGTGTCCCTTTTTAATCAGGTGGGCAATCGCTTGACGTGTTCCCTGAACATTATCGATGAGTACGCAAGAGAGACCGTTGCTCTTGAACGTGTAATCTACCAAGACGCAGGGTATTCCGAGTTTCTGTACATGCTCCACCAATCCCAGGGCAACTTTTCCTGCGAATATCACCCCGTCTACGTTTGCTTCCAGAAGAAATCGCGGTACACGCCCGCCGGACTTAAACGTCTTAGAAACAGTCGTGAGGAGAATATAGTAGTCGAATTTTCGGGCTTCGAATTCGGTGCCCAGGAACACCTTGGTATAGAAAGGTTCGGCTCGTGAGAAGTGATCGTCCGTGAGAATAAAGCCGATATTACCGCTTCTTTTGCTGGCCAATCCCCTGGCATGACGCTGGGGATGGTATTTCAAATCCTCGATAGCCTGATTGACTTTGAGACGTGTTTCTTCGCTAACATTCTGCTTATGGTTCAAGACAAGAGAGACTGTCGAGAGAGAAACCCCCGCCCTCTTGGCAACATCTTTAATCGTGACGGCCATAGAAGAAAACTGCTGATTCAAAACGTTTTAAATGATCACTCCCGCCTGACCATCAAGAGGCAACTATAAATTGAGAATGTAACTATGAAGAAATCAT
>CAZTKR010000342.1:0-4037 GCA_964614115.1 uncultured bacterium
CAAGCCCAGTATCGTCATCCTGAATCTTTTCCCGGCAGAAGAGCCGGTGTTCAACTTTAAAAATTCCGATCTTAAGGCATATTCCTGTGCTGGGCCGACTTTTCAGCAGTCGGCGATTCCTGAACAAGGAAAACGAACTGTTAATTACCCTAACTCGGCAAATCATCGAATCCATCACCAAAGAAGAAATCCCAGAGTTAAAATTCAACGATGAGAAACCACGATGAGAAAAAAAGGAGTGGGCTATTAAAATGAAGAAAATTTACAAGGACGAAAAAGGCAGCATCGTCATATTCTCCGTTATCGCGATGATCACGGTCATTTTATTCGCGTCTATGGCCATCGATGTGGGATGCCTGCTCACGGCAAAAAACCAAATCCAGGCAGCCGTGGATGCGGCGGCCCTTGCTGGAGCCACTGGCTTAATCGTCGATCAGACGGAGGCCACCAATCGGGCAATTACCGTGGCCGGTAATAATACGGTCATCAATCAATCTGTCCAGATTGGTGCCGGTGATATCAGTTTTCCGAACTGGAACCAGGTGGCCGTACAGGCGACTCAGAATGTGAACCTGTTTTTTGCCCGAGTCGTGGGTATGAATTCGGCCAGCGTGTCTGCCACGGCTGCGGCAGAGCTGGGGGCTATCATTGGGACCAACGGGTTGAGGCCATGGGGGGTGCCGGATTTGAGGTGGACAAAAGGAACCCCCGTCGTCTTGAAAGCAGGATGTTTATGTGCACCTGCAACGAATCCGAGTTTTTATTATTGCATTTGTTTCCCTCCGATGAATCAAGGGGCTCCTCAAAAAGGAGCGGCCGCCTATCGGGATAACATCATCTACGGATCCCAATCGGACGTGTATATCGGTGATGTGATCCAAGTGGAACCTGGGAATATGCCCGGCCCGACCATTCAAGGAGTCAATGGGTTGATTGCACAGGATCCCTATGCGTACTGGGATGGATCTGAAATCGTGAATTCCGCTTTTCCGGGTACATCGAGTCCTCGAATCGTGAAGATTCCTCTTTATAATTCCGGCGATCCTCCCAATGAAGGACGCAAATCGATTACATGCGTAGGTCTCGCTGGTTTTTTTCTTCTGGGTATGCAGGGGAAGGATGTCATGGGGATATTTGTGGCGAAGATGTCCAATGGCATGTTTGGCGGGGGCAACTCCATGTTGAGGGGAACGAGGTTGATCCAATAGAATCGCGCCCATTCATATGAGAAATGAACAAGGGCATAACGTATCTTGATGAGATGCACAGACAGGAAAAACACAACATAAGATGGAAGAACAAACACATATCGTAATCATTGATCTTGATGAGAGCTCCTGCAAGGTGATGCAGGCCATTCTTCAAGAGATTCCAGAAATCGAAGTAAAATCAGAGACAACGGATTTCACAAAGGGACTTGATTTGATAAAACAAGTCAAGCCCAGTATCGTCATCCTGAATCTTTTCCCGGCAGAAGAGCCGGTGTTCAACCTTGCCCAGAGGATTACTCGTTACTACCCGGACGTCTCCCTTTTTATTACATCAAAACAGACAGATTCCATACTCGTCATTCGTGCAATGCGAGCCGGGGCCTGCGAATTTATTTGTCAGCCCGTGGTCAAGGACGAACTGGTTTCGGCTGTCATGACTGTGGTCAAGGCGAAAAAACAATCGCTCCAGGAAAAAGGCAAGGAAGGCAAGGTCATGACCTTTTTCGGTGTGGGTGGAGGCATCGGCACATCGACCATCGTGACCAACGCGGCGACCACGCTGGCCAAGCTTACCCAGAAGGAAATCATCGTTATCGATTTGAACCTGCATTTTGGCAGTGCTGCACTGATGTTGAATTTGAAGACGAAGTATTCCATCCTGGACGTGGCTAAAAATATCGATAATATCGATATCGCTATGTTAAAGCAGATGCTGCCCAAGAACTCGACGGGTGTCTCTCTGCTGGCCGCGCCTCACATGATCGAAGACGCCGAATCCATATCTGCCAGTAAGATCGAGCAGGTTCTTGTCTTCTTGAGAAAAATCTACGATTATATTCTCATCGACACCAATCATGTATTCGATGACGTGACCCTGAAGGCACTGGACGAATGTGACCAAATATTTACAGTTTCTTACTTCGATGTTCCCACGATCTATAATACAAAACGATGCCTGGACCTGTTTCAGAAGATAGGCTATAATAAGGATAAGGTCTTGCTGGTCATTAATCGTTATTCCATGGAAGATGATATCGATGCTACTTCTATGGAAAAATTGATCGATTATCCCATATTTTGGCGCATTCCCGAGCATGATCCCAAAAGTGTCCTGAATTCCATTAACAAAGGGATTCCCATATCTCAGATGATGCCCAACTCAAAATTGAGCCTGAATTTTATCGATATGATCAGGAATCTCAACGGAGAGATTCTGCCGGAAGACGTCGAAACCGAAACGACGAAAAAAATACCATTCATCAAGAAGATATTAAAACAACAGGATTAATCGATGGGTTTATTAAAACGATTGAGTGTTGAAGAGCTATCCTCAGATAAAACATCAGAACCATCTGTCCAGGTAAAAACGCCTGTGCGGCGTCCCATGCAATCGATTCCCACCAATGGTAACCTGGCCGCACAGCACAATTACCACGAGCTTAAAGAAAAAATCCATCGTCGATTGATCGACAAACTGGATTTAACGAAGCTGGAAACCATACCCAAGAATGTTCTGACTTCCCAGGTACGCGAAGTTGTGGAGGGACTTCTTGCGGAAGATGTGGATATCGGAGCTCAGTTCAACCGTGAGCGTTTGACCACAGAAATACTGAACGAGACGTTTGGCTTAGGGCCTTTGGAACCCTTGTTGAACGATCCCACCATATCGGATATTTTAGTGAACACCCATAAGCAGGTTTACGTGGAACGCTTCGGAAAACTTGAACTCACGAACACGGTTTTCAAGGACGATCCTCATTTGATGAATATTATCGATCGAATCGTATCGAAGATTGGCAGACGTGTGGATGAATCGAGCCCCATGGTGGATGCGCGTCTTGCCGATGGCTCCCGCGTGAATGCCATCATTCCGCCGTTGGCTATCGATGGGCCCATCCTGTCGATTCGAAAATTTGGTATAAAAAAGATTAGCATGGATGATCTATTCAAACTAAAGACATTAACACAGCCCATCGCTTTGGTGCTTCAAGCAGCGGTTCGTGCTCGTTTAAACATCCTGATTTCTGGGGGAACAGGATCTGGTAAGACAACGGTTTTAAACATACTTTCGAGATATATTCCGTCCAATGAGAGAATTGTCACTGTGGAAGATGCTGCCGAGCTTCAACTGCAGCAGGAACACGTGGTTCGTCTCGAAACCCGTCCGCCGAACCTTGAAGGAAAGGGCGTGGTGGTTCAGCGAGACCTTATTCGGAACGCCCTGAGAATGCGTCCGGACCGCATTATCGTCGGCGAGGTACGCGGAGCCGAGGCGTTGGATATGCTTCAGGCCATGAATACGGGTCACGACGGTTCCCTGACCACACTCCATGCCAATTCCACACGCGATGCCCTGCGACGACTGGAAACCATGATCCTGATGGCAGGGAGCAACCTGACCGACAAGGCGATGAGGGAACAGATCAGTTCGGCCATCAATTTGATCATACAAATTGCGCGTTTGAGCGATGGTTCCAGAAAGGTCATAAAAGTCTCTGAGATTACGGGCATGGAGGGAAATACCATTTCACTGCAGGATTTATTCGTGTTCGAAAAAATGGGTGTGAGAGACGATGGCATCGTCCTGGGAGGTTTTCGGACCACGGGCATTCGACCCAAATTTGGCGAGCAACTCGAAGCCTCGGGCATTGTTTTACCCGTCGATATTTTTGAACCCAAACTCGTGGCAACAACCGAGGCAGTGGAGGAAGAGCTGTGACCGTTATTTTAATAGGTATTTTTTTGTCGGTTATTTTTATTACACTGGCTACTTTTTATATCATCTATAAAAAAACGAGTACTCCTGAACAGACTATCGCAAAACGT
>CAZTKR010000343.1:0-4009 GCA_964614115.1 uncultured bacterium
TTGCATGTGTTAAGCACGCCGCCAGCGTTCGTCCTGAGCCAGGATCAAACTCTCCGTTGTAAATATTTTATTAACAAATAATTCGGAGTAAATCCTTGCACATATCGGAAGCCGTGCACACGAAATTATCAAAGAACAAAAAAACAAACTCATATTAAGAGCAAATATAAATTTAAACTAAAAAATATCAAAAGTCAAGTAAAATTTAATCGATTTTTTCTTTTATTCGCTCCATTTTAATGGGATTAAATATACGACCCTATCATTCAAAAGTCAAGCATATAATTACATTTTTTATTCTAAAAATCATCATCTCCTGGATGAAATGATGTCATAATACCGTATTCCAAATTCTATGCCATCATTTTAGATATATTCAAGTATCCTTAAATCTGATAAAGAATGCCCTCTTTACTTTCCTTACAATGGATGATAACTACTGGAAAAGACCTTTTTACATTTTTGACATATCTGAACCCTGTCATCGAAAAGCAATGACTCAATATGGGTTTGATTCACGAACGTTCTAAATATCCGATGGAAACGATTATACCTTCGACACCGTGTATCACCCTCTCTCCTCTCCGAGTATGATATCTGCTGCCATTAAAATATCATCCGCCCAAAAATCCGGTTCTCCCGGGTATTCGCCGTCCTCCCCTTTTGCTCCAGTCTTCACTAAAATCGTTTTTATGCCTGCACGTCGTCCCGCTTCCATATCCGTGGTTCTATCACCGATAAAAAAACTATGAGATAGATCCAAGTTAAGCTCTTCCTTCGCTCGCTCGATAAGAGCTTGATTCGGCTTTCGGCAGTCGCATTGTTCTGCTTTCGTGTGCGGACAAAAATATATCTTGTCGATGAGAATGCCCACCCGTGAAAATTCGGAAAGCATTCTTTTATTTACTCTATAGAAATCTTCCTTGTTATAATAACCGAATCCGATGCCCGGTTGATTTGTAATAATCACAATCCGAAAACCCATATTTTGTAACTTCTTCACACCCTCGAGCACGTTCGGCAGTAGTTTAAATTTTTCAGGTTCATGCAAATAGTTGATCTCTTCGTTGATCGTTCCATCCCTATCCAGGAATATGGCTGGTTCCTTCTTCAATGGATGCTTCTCAATGTGGACTGTGTCCTGCTCCTCAACAAATCCATCTTTCCGATTCCTGTCCGAAGCCACAACGATTATATCGGAAGTGGATATTTGTTCCCTAATAGGAATTATCCGAATCGATCCGCCATATGATTCCACGATACCCTTTGACGTTAGTTCTTCAGGTTTATAATCCCCCGCCTTAATATAGTAATCGGGTTTGAGAAGCTCGATGTTCTTTTTATTCCGGCGCTCTTCAAAAAGAAATACATAATCCACCGATTCCAGCGCGGCAACGACCTTTATTCGCTGAACTTCTCCGATGATGGGTCTTTCCTCCCCCTTGTACTCGCGAACCGAGGAGTCGGAATTCACTCCCACGATAAGGACGTCACACATGGCTTTTGCTTTCTGGAGATAGTCCACGTGTCCGGCATGCATGAGATCAAATACACCCGACGTGAAGCCGATGGTTTTGCCCTCGGACCGAAAAGATCGACAGAGATTTATCAATGATTCTCGTGTCTTTATTTTGTCATCGATCGGCATCGTATCACTCAACCCTGTTTTTCATTCAACACGTCTTTTATTTTTTCAGCCATGGGACGGTTCAGGCCGTTGATTTTTAGGATGTCCTCCACGGATGCTCCCCGTATCGCATGCACCGATCCAAAGGCCTTGAGCAGGGCGTTCCGCCGCTTCTCACCGATTCCGGGGATGTCATCCAGCTCCGAGTGAATCATACGTTTCTTCCGGCGCTGCCGGTGATACGTGACGGCAAACCGATGCGCCTCGTCCCGAATCCGTTGAAGCAGTCGGAGACCGGCAGAAGATTTGGGGATATTTTGAGGCGCCGATATGCCGGGAACGAAGACGTCCTCAAGCCGTTTGGCCAATCCGATGACAGGTTGATTCGGGAGGGACAGCTTCCTCAGGACCTGAACCGCTGCCGAGAGCTGACCCTTTCCGCCATCTACCAGAATAAGGTCGGGAAGCGGCTTTTCTTCTTTTAGCAGACGACTCATGCGCCGCTCCACCGCTTCGGCCATCATTCGATAATCGTCTATGCCCTCCACCCCTTTTATCCTGAATTTACGGTATTCGGATTTCTTGGGCTTTCCATGTTCGAAAACCACCATCGATGCCACGGCATCCTGGCCCGCGATGTTCGACACATCGAAGGCCTCGATTTGTTGTGGCGGTCTTGCCAGTTTCAAATCTCTCTGCAGGGCAGTCACCGAGGGAGATAAGTGTGCTTGAGTGCGTGATTTCTGGAGTTTCAATTCTTCCAGGAGTAATCGGGTGTTTCGTCTGCACATCTCCATCAACCTGGCTTTCTTTCCACGCAGCGGGAATTGGAGAATAACCTTTTTACCCCGCTTCTGAGCAAGCCAGGCTGTCACTTCACGGGCCTCTGTCAGGGATGATCCAAGAAAGATTTCCGCGGGAATATAATCGGTTCGTAAATAATACTGTTTGACAAAAGCGTTCAAGACGTCGGATTCACCCGCGCCTTCGACGCCCCGTAAATAAAAATGATGCCTGTTGGTAATCTTTCCATCCCGTACGTTGAACACAACGGCACAGGCATCCTCTTCATCGGCAGCGACGGTAATCAGATCGCGGTCGGCCGATACACCGTCGACGACTTTCTGTCTCGACTGAAAAGCGGTTATCGACCGCAATTTATCCCGGATGTCGGCTGCTTCCTCGAAATGCTCGAGGCGAGCATGCTCATTCATCTCACTTTCGAGATGTTTAACCAATTCGGTATTCCTGCCTTGAATAAAAGCTACGATCTGATGGACGATCCACCGGTAGTCCTCTTGTGAGACAAGGCCTTCACAAGGACCTCGGCATCGTCCGATGTGATAATTCAAACACACTTTGTGTTTTTTCGACCGAATACTCTCATCGGTAATGCGAAGCCGGCACGTGCGTACGGGAAAGATGCGACGAATCGCCTTCATCAGTTGCCGTAACGATCCCACATCGGTATACGGCCCGAAGTAACGCGACCCATCCTGTACGATCATTCGTGTGATAAAAAACCGAGGATACGGCTCTTCCGTCAGCCTGACGTAGGGATAACTTTTATCGTCCTTCAGATTAATGTTGTATTTCGGGCGGTGTTCCTTGACAAAATTGGCTTCCATGATGAGGGCTTCGACCTCGGAATCGGTGAGTATATACTCGAAGTCGGTAATCCGGCTCATCATCAAACGGTGTTTGCGGTTCTCGTCCTTACCGGGTTTGAAATGAGACCGAAGACGATCCCTCAATGCCTTGGCCTTGCCCACATACAGGATCTTTCCATGTTTATTCTTCAGAAGATATACACCGGGCTTTTTGGGAACTCTTTTGAGTTTGTCTTCCAACATAGGAGTACAAAACCTCTCAACGCCAGACTGCTTTCACCAGTTCCGGTAAGATTTCCCCTGAGGGACCCAAGATGCTTTCATCCACGCGATGAGAGATCACCGTGGATTCTTTATTGATTTCCACGACAAAGGCACTGGCTTCTTCCGCCACCATGGGTAGGGAGGCGGCCGGATGAACCACGGCCGATGTGCCAATACTTAAAAACACATCGCAGGTTTCAGCGGATCGAAATGCTGCATGAATGGCCTCTTCCGGCAGCGTCTCGCCGAACCATACCACATCGGGTCGCATCAGCCCCCCGCACACGCAATGGGGAAGTTCGTCATCCTGGCTCATCACTAGAGCATCACTCCTCACACCGCAATCAACGCATCGGCTTCGCAGGATGTTCCCGTGGAGTTCGATGATGTTCTGACTGCCTGCCTTCCGATGAAGGCTGTCGACGTTTTGGGTAATGAGATCAAACGTCGGCACAAGGGTTTCCATCTCGGTTAATGCGGCATGCCCCGGGTTGGGCATCACCTCGGA
>CAZTKR010000344.1:0-4000 GCA_964614115.1 uncultured bacterium
TTCATTGTACAACTCGTTTATAGCCGAGTACGGATACGACCTTAGGGACGTGCTCTACAGCCTGATTCTGCCCGTGGACGACTGTTCTCATACACGGGTTCGGTATGACTACTACAGCCTGCTAATGAATATGGTGTTCGGTGCCCAAAGCGATTTTTATCGGGTTATACACAGTTTCTTCAGCGTGATGGATGTCGGGATTCATCATACATGGCATTTTGAATCCCATAAGGCCAACGATCTGATCCGTGGAAGCCTGGATCCATGGCAAAGCTTAAAAAACGTGAGTCATACGTTTATCGAGATGGGTGACATCCGGGTACCCGAAAGAGCTGTCGAATGCGTTATTCCCACACTCATAATCGCTAAAAGTTTAGGAGTCTTCTCCGAATCATACCATGCGTTCGTCGATCTCAGTCAAATATCACTTACAGACGACACATTGTCCTACTGGATCGATTTAATGAGTCTGTTTTCCGTCCAGTGGCTGGGCCAAATCAACGGTCAGCGTAACAATACAGGAGAGATTCGCTCTGAACACATGCGCCAGATGCTGGATACAACCGATTTGGAAAAAATAAATGAACGGATTCGACGCATCAGGGATATCACGGAATACAGATTTCCCAAGGCCAATACAGCACTGATCTATCCCATAGAGACCATCGCCTCCATCGGGTCCCAGGATGCCGATGAAATGATAAAAACCGTAAACCGATTGGCAGCCAAACTCGTCATGCAAGGAATTCAGCTGGATATGATCTCCTCCCATCTACTGAGAGAGGCACGGCTCACTACCGACACCGTGACTATACGCCATCGCCAATACGATGCGGTCATATTCCCCTACCCTGAAGTCCTACACCCCGACGTCCTGGAAACCGTATCCCTCATCAACAAGTCCGGTCTGCCTATACTTCTGGGCGGCAGTACCCCGCAGTTCACGTCGACGGGGAAACGCATACCTCCCATTTTTCAGACCGCTTTCGATCCTCGTAGTGAGGATTTTATACCATTACAAAAACGGGGAATCAAACCTCTTTTCCAGATACCTGAGAGCGGATTGGCAACCCTCATCCAGGGGGATAAGGAAGAGCTCCTCCTTCTATGCCCGAAAGTTTTGGGAAAGACGGTGGAGGGTAAAATAGAATACGGCTCCCTTTCTATCGAGGTACCAAAAAGTTCGGGTTTGCTTATCTTCAAGCTGGAGGGTGATCACGCCGTTCAGGTGCTGTGACGATTATTCTGAATGCCTCTTAAGTTTTTCGCTTATGACGATGATTCCTGTATGACTGTGATAGGCCGTTTATATAACAGCCTTCCGGCTCAGAGATTCCCTTTAAACAGTATAATTTCCGATAACGTTTTTCTTCGAATTCTTTACGATCGATGACATCGATCAGCGCACCCCACCGGCATGCCAGGCAGTGATCGGGCTGTTCCGGGAGCAATGTCGCTGTTTTTATGGCCACCAGCGCACGATCCCGTGTCAAAGGTCGGCCCCAACCCGGCTTAAGAATCTCAATCCATTGGGGGCGATGCACGATAATTCGGCCTCGGTCCTCGCGAATCTCTCCATGCAGTTCGATTTTCATCTTGGAGACGAAACGGTAGGTTCTCATTAATTTTTCTGATATTCGCACGAAGAATGTATCTTCAAATTCTTGCCTGCCGATGAATCCCCTTCGAAAGACCAGTAAATAGCCTCGAAGCTTGGTATGTGTTTCGGAAGGAAGTACGACCTGTTCGAACCATGGTTTGATAAATTTAATACGGCCTGCCACATTTAGCCGCCGGAAACGTATGTCCTCCAGCCATGCCTCGAACTCTTCCAATTCCTCCTGAAAGTCTTCATAGGCATCCGGCTCCAGCATCAATTCCGGCTGAAGATGGACCTTCTCGGCTATAAAATACGAACAGCCTTTACAATTTTTTCCGACATACTGGTACTTGTGAATACAACGTTTTCCCTTTTCCATCAGGATACAATGCCAATGGAAATAAAGACACCCCTGAGGATAACACTGTTTCTCTTTGAGAACGTGGTACACGGAAACCCGTCCATCGAACCGTGCATGCGCTTCCTGACTACACTGAAAAACATCGAGGCGTTTATACGGATTGATCATGTGTGAGCAAACGTTGCGTTAGATGACTCTTTACGATGGCGGAGGATCGTTCTCGTACAACTGCGCCCTCATCGCCTCCAGGAGCTTATTTTCCTCTCCTCGGTACTCGGCTGCGGTATTCACGATGATTCCCTTGTGGCGGGCTAATGCGAAAAGAGGTTCAATTTTTTCCTTCCACTGAAGGTCTCTCAACAGATGATGATCGACGATAAGTTTTGTAACGCGGGTCTTATCGATGATATGCTTCATGCGCTTCAATGTCTCTTCCAAACGTTTCTGTGTATGTACATTGTCCTGTATGTATGTTGCAGGACCGTCCAGGTACATCGTTTCTGGATTCTGCTCAACGATGAATCCCACGGAATCCTCCCGGCTGGGACCGTTGATATCCGAAGAATACAGAAACGTCTTCCCCCGTTCCTGGATGGCCAATTGCAGGACAAACCCTTGCGAATCCACCAGCCCATGACAAACAGGGTGAGAGAACACGATACACGTGCTACCGCACTGAAGGGTGCGGCCATCTGCGTAACAAACTTCTTTTGCCAACTGCCTGATTTTTTTGATGAAGTTAAAAGCCAGATTACGCTGATTAAAATCGATTTTTTGATTCGGATTTTTAAGAAGTAGTATCTTTCCGCGATACAACTCTGAAACATCGGGATTAAAGTGAGCCGAATGGTAATGGGTGACGATGACGATATTCGAAGATTTGGCAAAGAGATGAATGCGTTCCCAGTGCTTTTTAAAGCTCCAGTGTTCCATGGGATGAGGCGTCAGACCGTAACGTAGCGGACCCATGGCGGCTCCGGGATCGACGAGCGCTCGGCAATCCCCGGTTTCCACATACGTGGCCATGGAACGGACACCCATAGAATCTGCTGCAAGAGGAATAATCTTCATCGTGAATGAAATGGAATAAACTGAATATACTCAGGAATTTAGGATAAAGCCTTGCCTGCAACATTCTGTCGGCTGAACGGCTGATGCTCATGTACTATTTTTGCATTTCTGACGTTTATCGCATGAAAAAAGGTCTTGGAACAATCCACCGATGGCTCTGATGACCACGTCAATCCCAAGACCCCGAATCTCACAAAGGATTTTTCATGTCCCAATATGCCAGGACGATAGGTATTCCTTTTGTTCCTCTGTCAGTTCATCGATCTCGATTCCCATAGACTCCAGCTTCAACCGTGCCACCCAATCCTCGATTTCCTCGGGCACATCATAAACGATGGCTTTCATTTCTTTCGCGTTCTGCACAACCCACTCGGCCATCAAAGCCTGCGTGGAAAAACTCATGTCCATGACGCTGGCAGGATGTCCTTCGGCCGCAGCCAGGTTGATCAGTCTACCTTCGGCCAGCAGGTAAATAGCCCGTCCGTCGGGAAGTACAAATCCCTCCACGTTCTCCCTGACACCTTCCTTCTTCTCCTTTGCCAGGGATTCCAAGGCGTTGATGTCGATCTCAACATTAAAGTGACCCGAATTGGCCACGATGGCTCCGTCCTTCATGACCTTGAAATGTTCCTCCCGAATCACATTGATATCACCGGTCAGCGTACAGAACAGATCACCGACTTTGGCGGCTTCTATCATCGGCATGACTCGATAACCATCCATGGCTGCTTCGATGCCCTTGATGGAATCGACTTCCGTGACGATGACATTGGCCCCCATTCCCTTGCATCTCAAAGCAAAACCCCGACCGCACCAGCCATAACCGGCCACGACCACCGTCTTTCCGGCCAATAGGATATCCGTGGCACGAATGATACCGTCTACTGTGGACTGGCCCGTGCCGTACCGGTTGTCGAAAAGATTCTTCGTCTTCGCGTCGTTTACCGCAATGACGGGTATTTTAAGGG
>CAZTKR010000345.1:0-4000 GCA_964614115.1 uncultured bacterium
GGATCTTACTCCCGATGGCCGTCTCTTCTTCGATCTCATCACCCCTTTGATCCAAGAGATAGACACTCTCAAAGTCACGTTCGAAGACTTGAAAGGAAGCCAAAAAGGCGTGCTGACCATTGCAGCCACAACATTCATGATCATGAACAAACTGCCTCGCGTAATCCAACAATTTATAAAAAATTATCCCAATGTCAGGCTGAATGTACTGGAAAGGCGATGGAATGAGATTGTACTATTGGCGCAAACAGGCGAGATCGATTTTGGCCTGGCTCCCGTCGGAGGCATTCCATCGAATTTGAACTTTATTAAAATGCAGCCTATCGAGCGTGTATTGATCACCTGCCAGAACCACCCCCTATCGAAGAAGACGAACGTGACGCTGCTGGATATTGCCCAATACCCGATGATCACATACGAGAAAGGCCTGGTTTCCAGAGATGTTATCGATCACGTTTTCGAGGAAGTCAACCTGGAAGTCGACGTTGTCATGGAGGCTACCAACTCGGAGACCATCAAGCGATATGTGGCATTGGGCATCGGCATTTCAATCATACCAAAAATAGCGATCATGCCCACGCAAGAACGTCTTTTGGAGATTATCTCCGTGGATCGTTATTTTGGGAAAAGTCAGTATGGCGTGATTCTACGTAAGGGGAAACACATCACATCCTGGGCCAGGAATTTTCTGCTTCTTTTGGAACCCTCTATCAGAGAGGTTCTGCATATTTGATGGCGGATAGGATGGGATGTAATACTGTCTCTTTATATGCAGATAAGTTATTCTAGTACAATAAATTAGGACGAGTTATCTTCCCTCCATCAATGAGGCAATAATCTTTTCGTCTTTTGTGAGTCTTACCGAATCTTCATAATAAATCGGAACGGATTTTGTGTCCTGGATTCCGTGTATAAAACGTCTCGGACGCATCACGAGCCGCTTTCTGAGCCTGGGCACGGTCATACTGGCTGCCATCATGAAGAGTATCTTTTCCCGTCCCTTTTGCGCAATCGCCTCGTCCAGTGCCCTCTGAATCGAATGAAACGGCCGGATGAAAATCGATTTCATCAATGCCGAATCAATACTCGTGACGGCCCACATTTCGGCCCACCGAGCGATCTCCGCCATCTTAGCCGCCTTATGATAACCCAGCACGTATTTCTTCTCGATCTTATCCAATGCATCCTGGGGATCCTTGGCACTCGAAAGCAACTTGACGAATGTATCGTGCCCCACACCACTCCGGCATCGTGACACGAGGATCAGTATACCGTTGGGATTCAAGGCAAGCTTGGCATTATCCAGTGCTTTCTGCGATTGGTAAAGGTCCACATCCATCGGATGCGGAGCCACAGCCACCACGATATCCGCTTTTTCCTTGATCTCGACGGAAAAAACTTCGTGGGATCTATCGATGGCTGACTTGAGGGATTCGGTAATATCACCTGCCGTAGCGGCATAGATACGATCATCCCGGTTTAAAACCGTCATGATGGCAAATATCTCTTTGTCTTTGATCGTCAGGATGGCATCTTCCATATCCTCATGGACGGGATTATCCTTCAGGGCCATAGCCTGGGCACTCATCTTCAGGGCGAGTTTGTGGTTCTGTTCGATGGTTTTATACGATGCGATACCGGGTAAAAAAGCTTTTCTGCCCCCTGTATAGCCTGCAAAATAATGAGGTTCCACCGAGCCGATGATGGCAATCTTATGCGCATCGACACCCCGTTTGTTCACTTCCATTTCCGTGCCGTTCTTGGACTTTCCCAGATAGACCATCTCGTCCTTCTTGGCATCATGAGAATGGATTCGGTCGCGGTACTCCTCGAGATAATCGCCAAAGATTTGCTGCAGCTCTTCCTCCGTCGGCTCCCGATGACAACCCGTGGCCACGATGAACGAAATGTTCTTATCTTTGATCTTATCGTGAATGATTTCCAATACTTTTGCCGTGGGAGTTGGACGTGTACCGTCATTGACGATGAAGAGGACATCTTTTGCATCATGTAAAAACGAATCGAACGATTTTGAATCTATGGGATTGTCCAATGCCTTCATCAAACTGAGGGCTTCATCGGATACTTCGACTTCATTGGGATAGACCATTTCACCAAAATTTTCATCATTTATATAGGCTTCTAAAAAATCACGGCCATAAGGAATCTCGATACGCATAGAAAAATGAAACCTCCTGAATTTCTATTATCAAACAAGTCATATACGACAGGCTATAGGGCAGAGATCGTACTATCCCCCTCTCCTATAGCCTTATGAGTCTCACTTTGCCTCTAAAGACTTCCTGGTGACACTGAAAATCTAAAGAAGATTCATCTCCTCCAATTTCTCGATAACGGCTTTAACACCGGCCGCCGAATTCTGCAGAGCCTCGTTTTCCTCCTTGGACAGAGACAGCTCGATGATATCCTCAACGCCGTTCTTACCCAGTTTGACTGGCACTCCGACGAAGAGTCCATCGATGCCGTACTCGCCCCGGAGATATGCCGATGCGGGAAGAATCCGCATTTTATCACGAATCACGCACTCTGCCATCTCTGCAGCCGCAGCTGCGGGCGCCCAGAAGGCACTGCCTGTCTTCAAGTATCCGACGATCTCGGCACCGCCTTTTCGGGTGCGTTCGATCAACTTGTCGATGGTATCTTTCGGGAGCAGTTCCTGTATGGGAATGCCGTTCACGGTGGCGTAGCGTGGCAGCGGAACCATCGAATCGCCATGACCGCCCAATACCAATGCGTTAGTATCGGCAACGCTCACACCCATCTTGTCCGCAAGGAAATATCGAAATCGTGTGGAATCGAGTACACCGGCCATCCCAACGATGCGTTTCAGGGCGAATCCTGTGACCTTAAGAGCCAGATAACTCATCACATCCAGGGGATTGGAGACCATAATCAGGACCGCATTCGGTGCATACCGTGCGATTTCTTTGGAGACCGATGTGATGATCTTTGCATTGACTTGTAGAAGATCGTCCCGGGACATACCCGGCGTTCTCGCCTTACCAGCAGTCATAATAACGACATCCGAATCTTCCATTTCAGAAAAATCCGTCGTACCCGTGATTCGTGTATCGTAGTTCCGAATGGGAGCTGCTTCCACAGAATCCAATGCGCGACCATACGCCAATCCCTGGACGACATCGATGAGTACGACATCGGCAAGGCGCTTTTCCGAAACATAGAGAGCACAGGAGGATCCAACGTTTCCGCTTCCGATAATGGTTACCTTCTTCATGATCAACCCTCCTCCTTCTTCTCGGTTTCGAGTTCTAACGATTTGATCGTGTTCTTGACTACGGCAGCCGATTTATCGAACGCCTCCTTTTCTGCCAGGGTTAGTTCCAGCTCAATTATCTTCTCGATCCCGTTTTTACTCAACAGCACGGGTACACCCAAACAAATATTTTTATGACCGTATTCGCCGTTCAGCATGGAGGGTGCGCATACAATACGTCTGGAATTTCGAACAATGGCTTCCACCATATCGGCCACTGCCGCACCTGGAGCGTTGGATGCACTTCCGGTCTTCAGACTTTCGACGATCTCCGTGCCTGCCACCCGAGTTCTAGCCACGAGGCTTTCTACTTTTTCGGGAGGCAATAGCTCGGTAATGGGTACACCTTCCACACGTGCATACCGGGGTGGAATAACCATATAATCATGATGGCCGCCAATGATGATGGCGGTTGTATCGACACTGGAAACATTCAGTTCCTGAGCGATAAACTCTCGCAATCGTGAAGAATCCAAGGCCCCAGAAACGCCCATGACCTTGGACGGGCTATAACCGCCCTTTTTAATTATGTAATACGTCAGGGTATCGACGGGTTCGGTAAGATTGATTAAGATAGCCTTGGGTGCATGTTTCTTGACCTTCTCCAGAATATCATCAATCACCTTGACATTCTGCTCTAATAAATCCTGCCGCATCATCTCGGGTTTTCGGACAAGCACTGCAGCGATCACAACCACCTTGGAT
>CAZTKR010000346.1:0-3990 GCA_964614115.1 uncultured bacterium
TATACATCAACATTATCAACAGAAGATACTTGGGCCCAATTTTGCCTTTGCCGATTGGCAAAATCACTAAATCCGACAATCATATTGCCATCCGGACAAGCAACGAAGTCGTCTGTATCTACCCAGAATGTCAACATCTTTTCTAAATTCAGGGATTTCATATTACTCACATGGTCATTAACCCTAGCCTCAATGGCTTGTCTCACCTCCTCAGTTTCTTGTGCAGTCATGCTGTTTTCTTCCATCGATTTCGTGCTGCATCCCAGAAAAAATATCAGACCGATCAAAAAAAAGATCCTAATACTTTTCATAACATCCTCCTTTCCATTGAATTGTTGATTTCAAAAGGTCTTTTTTACACCCCCGTGTGGGCTCTCGTCTCTGGGAGGATCGAATTCATCCATTATGTTTTTTCACATAGATACATTGAACCATATCTCGTTCCTCCCATCCACAAAATTGGCCACAAACGCGTCGAGATCGCCGTCGTTATCCAAATCACCCAACGAGACGTGTGTCGTATTGTCATTGATCGTACCGCTCAATCGCAGACCGCTGTTCGTGAATTGCCCGGTCCCGTCGTTTATCCAAACCTGGTTCGCCCAACCGAAATTTGAGATGAACGCATCCAGACTGCCATTTCCATCGAAATCCCCCAACCCGATCCTACCGTAACTCGTCGTAGACAGCGTCTGACCACTGTCTGAAAAACGACCGGTGCCGTCGTTCAACAATACGGTCGTCGGATAATGATTGCCAACGTTATCTCCGTTGCATACAAAGGCATCCAA
Organism: uncultured bacterium; assembly: GCA_964614115.1. Classification (GTDB taxonomy): domain Bacteria; phylum Zhuqueibacterota; class QNDG01; order QNDG01; family DSAB01; genus CAZTKR01. The sequence continues at coordinate 792 of CAZTKR010000346.1, forward strand.
GTCACCATCAACGTCCAAGTCACCGAAACCGACAGCTCCAGCCGTGACGTTCGAATACGCCATCTGCCAGTGGTCTGAAAAATTTCCCTGGCCGTCGTTGAGCATCGTTTTGTAACCGGTTCCGTATTCTTTCACAAAAACATCAATATCCCCGTCCCCATCCAAATCTCGGAAGGTGGTATGCTCTGGGATAGCCAATCCGCTGTCTGTGAATTCACCGTTCCCGTTGTTGCGATATATTTTGTCCGGTCGTTGATAATAGGTCACACGAACATCCAGGTCCCCGTCCGTATCCACGTCGAATAAACTGACGCCATTGCCAGACAATGCCGTATCCCCCAGGTCTTGACCGCTATCAGCGAATACACCGTCGCCGTCATTGAAATACACCCGGCTTGGATGGGCGTCACTGGCGCATGTGATGAACAGATCGGGATCTCCGTCTCCGTCCAGGTCGCCCACTCCGACACCGTGTCCCCATTGGGTCAGGCTTTGACCGGAGTCCGTAAAACGGCCCGTGCCGTCATTCCACCAGACCATGGAATTGTTCTCTCCCATGTTGGAAAAAATCGCATCAATATCCCCGTCATCATCAAAATCTCCGAGACCGACCTGAAGCGTTCGGACAGGCGCAAAGATTTGCTGACTCCTCACAAACATCTCCACGTTGCTCTCCACGACGGTATCCTTGTCGCAGGCGGTTAATGACAAGACGAGATATGTGGTAATGCTTATAAGTCGGAACAACGGCCCGTATTTCTCTTTCATTTTTCCTTTCCTCCATTTTTTAAATTTGATCTTTTATAGCTTGGTTAATATAAAAATGATAATCTAAATCAAAGTTCATTGTTTGTGTTACCAGCGTTCAGACCGGGAATGTTTCTATTACCAAAAAGTGTATTTGTGTTGTAGTGGATAAATCCTACACTCGCTGACAGTGATTTGAAAAAACGATAACCAAACACGCCTTGATATCCAAATCCGTCCCCTACCAAAACACCAAATCGTGAATATCCAAACGGAAAGGTTCTATGCACATCCAATGAGAATTCATTTTTTGACGCGCCTTTGTAAATCCATTCGTACGCGAATGGGAAGCACCATTTATCATTCAATCGGAATGCGCTTGTCAGCTTATAGGATAAACCTTCGGGGTTGATGTAGAAGAAGACATCCGGGAGACTGAATCCTTTTATTTCGAAGTTGTTCATCGATGTCTTTCCGTGCATGATGTAATTCCAGAATCCGTAGAGCATTGCATACGTTGTCGAGCTGAAGTAGAGAGCCATCTTACTCGCTCTGTCGATATCATCCAAATCAATGTCGATCCTGCGATATTCATAATACGTGGCGATTTGTGATGAATCGCCGTTCGACTGATCCTCGCGTTCATCGATCACATAAAAATGAGAGGAGAGTTTACTTCTCCAGTATAAGACCAGTAAGACACTCTTCCTCCGTGGAGATAAACGGTATTCCGGATTAATTCCGATATATACATCTCATTATTGAGTCCTCCCGCGGCTTCAACAGCTCTCTGGTATCTGGATAACTGGCTGTACTTTTCATCATCGGACGGCCAGCAGCTTGCCCCCGAAGCGTTGCCGAAGTCATTTAAAAAAATAAGGAAAAAATTGTCGTAGTGATGATTTGATTGGGAAACACCGATGTGTAACTCCGGTTTGATGCCGTATACAGCCATCCGGGTTCCGTGACCGAATTCGTGATAGAATTGGCTGATGGGTTGGGATAGAAAATCATTCGTTATGATATTCAATGCAAGCCAAAGTCCCCGCGACCATGGACTGTTTTTAACAAACCCAATATTTGCTCCACCTTCGAAGAGGAGGGATGTAGCCTGTATGTATTCCAGGCCAAAATTTCCGATGGCTCTGTTTGAATAGGATTTTGTCCGATAACCCGTATCGATTGACAACGTACGAAAGTCTTGTGCGTTTATTGGATTAACAATGACCACTGATAAAAAACAAATTGCCAATACCTCTTTATGATTACTAAATTTCATTTTTTACCTCGTCCTTGCATCGACATATGTTCGTCCCCTTCGTTTTTTTGCGTTGAAATAAGAAATACGTCATGAACTTCAGGCACTTTATTGATTGTTGATTCAAGCAATTGAGCGACATCCAACATTATTTTTTGACATTCGGGAGCATGGGTTCCAGGTTCGCCAAAGGCCACGTGCATGCGCATTCGGTTTGGTTCGAAGACTTCGGCATGGACGACGATGTAACCGGCCTCTGTCGGCGCGACCTCCCCAAGCAGGTCCCACGTCCCATCGACGGTCAACGGTGCGTTATTCCCAGCCGTGATGCCTGAGAGTGCAGCGTCGGCATGATTATACCGCCAGCAAGTCGTTGGCATACTGCGCAACCAAAAATTATTGGTCTGAATCAAGTAGGATTCTCCGACCTTAGGCTGACGCACGGAAAATCCATGGCCGTTATTCAGGTTGCCATCTATTTCGAACACGGCTGCACAAGGTCCGTCATTTGCATTAGGCCACGACATGAAGACGGCCTCGGCGCCGCTCATATACAAATTCTGAAGCACGATAGAGACATCCGCCACCACCGACGCCGCATGCGCCGATTCGATCATCTTACGATAAATAAATCCGTCTGGACAGAATCCTTCAGTCTCCGTCGTCTGATCGAACACATCGATGGCTTGACAGGCCAGGGTGACACCCTCCGAGTTCATGGCTGTCGAACAATGGGTATCGCCCGGATCCTGCACGCTGATCAGCGGCAACGCGCTACTGTTCGGGTTCGGCTTCCGGATGATGATGATCTTCCTGCCCGTATAATGCACATTGTCGGGAGAATCATTATTCCGGCCAGTAAGCGTAGAACCGTCCTCAGTAAGATCTCCCCACGCGGAGAACGACGTGCAGCCAGGAATGTGAGCGACATCGTTAAAAATAGTCACACCGATGGCATCATTCAGATCGATGTATCGATCCAAAGACGAAGAGTATACAGCCCCACCCGCACGGGCCTGGATGCCCTGGGCCATGCCGCGTATCTCGTTCATGTATTCATCAGGAATTGTAAACTTGTCGATATTCGGCAGCGTCACATCCTCAAAAATATCGACCAGATTCAAATCAGTAAAAAGCAAGTCGAGCGCCTCGATGATTTCCATAGCCCGAATCTTGGGCGCCCCGGTGATCGAG
>CAZTKR010000347.1:0-3976 GCA_964614115.1 uncultured bacterium
CAATTGGCGTATTTACGCAAATGGAATGGGCATACGACTGGATGAGATGATTGAATTCTATAAAGACAAATCGCCATGGAAAGGCACTTTTGATTTCGAATTCACTTTTACAGGGAATAAAAAGAGACCCTGGGGTAGTTTGCAGTTCTGGGCCGATTCGTTGGGAATGGATCAAGTCTATATAGACTCTGCAAGGGGGACGTTGGAACTACAAGACGATCGATTATCGATAGCACCCTTGGAATTTTACATGCAAGGACGAAAGTCCTGGGCAGTGGCCGATTTTGATCTCGTCAAGACACCGTCGGATGAATATACGCTGAGCAGGGAAAGTAAAATTCGAGGATATGCTGAAGGAAAGAGTATCGATATTCGATTTCTCACACCGCTTTTGGGACTTGGAATTGAAATTTCGGGCATGAGTGAATATGAGATAGAATGGAAAGGACACTGGGGTAGGCCAAAAATTCGAGGGTATCTCGATATTACAAACGGGCGGATACAGTTTAGACACGACGCTTATCCCATTGAAGTGGTGAAAGCGACGTTTTCATTAGCAGACTCCGTATTCCAAGTCGGTCCGATTTCAGGTAGCATTCGGGATATTCCTTTCCAATTGGAGGGTCGGGCAATTGGCAAAGGCTGGCAGAATTTTTTAATGAATACTCGTTTGACTGTTACTGATGTCGAGGTTTTGACATTGGGTGGATCGAGGACAGCCGATTCATTAGATTTTCATATCGATATCCATGAATTGAATCTTTCTCTGTTTCGGGATTTTCTTGCCGATATTCGTCGGTTTGACGGCCTGTTCAGCAGTCGGATGACGATCTCGGGTTTAACGAAAGCCCCACTCCTTTCGGGTCACCTGGAAGCAAGAAACGTGACCTTACTTCCGAGTGTCTTGGATAAACCTTTATCCGATGGACTAATCAAAGCGTCATTCAAAAACGAGCAAATTTTTCTCGATACATTATTTTTCAAGATGAACGGCGGTAGGATCCAGGCAGGAGGGTATGCCGATTACTCCATGAGAGAATTGATAAATCTGGATACGTGGGTTGCTGTCGATAAAATCAAGATAAATCGTCCCAGAAAATACAACCTGGTCATCCAATCGGGCAGAGTCGATCTAAAAAAGGAACGGGACTATTATATCATCGGGGGCGATATTCATTTGGGCGAGAGCCGCCTATTCCAGGATGTTCCGCCCAAGACCCTATTGCCTTTTTTCCAGAAAGTGGAGCGCCCGATGTCCACACCGCCTTCTTTTTTCCGAAAGACGCGAATGGACGTGCGCGTGCGAGAAAGTGATAAAATATGGATCGATAACACCATCGCCCATATACGTCTTCATTCGGAACTCGGGCTCATCGGAACTCTCGCTCAACCCAACCTGTCTGGAAGACTGTCCGTTGAGGAGGGGTATGTCCTTTATCTGGATCGCAAATTTCAGGTAAAACAGGGTGTGCTGGACTTTATCGATCCCCATCGAATTAATCCCATTGTGGATTTTAGGGCTCAGGCTGATATCAAGAGCTATCAGACATGGTCCAGGCAACCGTATACGGTCTCCCTGAATATTCAGGGTCCATTGGATCATGCCCTGATGGAATTAACCAGCAGTCCTCCTCTGGACAAGCCCGATATCATCACATTGTTAACCGTGGGCGCGACACGGGAACAGATGCTCGTAAGGGAAGATGGGGGGAGATCATCTCTCGGGCATGTACTCGAAGACCGTGTTGGGCATCTGTCGACTTGGCAAATATCCGGGCTTGCCAGCGGAAGTATAGGCAATTTATTCAACCTGGAAAAAATGTCCATTAATGGCAACCTATTTCGCTTCGGAAAATCGTGGGGGCCCCAGCTTCTGGCTTCAAAAAAAATCACGGACCGGATGGAGATTTCATATACGACGCGTGTCGGTCACGCCAACGAACAGAGCATCCGCCTGGATTACAGGCTCTCCAAGATACTGTCATTAGAAGGTCAAACGGATCAGCAGGGCCGGTCGGGCCTTGATTTGAAATTCCGCTGGAAGATCAAATGAAGACACAATTCATACAAATATGGATTATTTTTTTCGTGTCGAGTCTAATGGCCCCTCTTCAAGGGAACATAAAAAAGCTGGAGCGTTGGAAAATCAAATCCGTGACCTTTGAGAACAATCGGGCATACACGGATCGGCGATTATTCAAGATGATGGTATCCAGGCCTCCTTCATTGTTCGGTTCGACGGTCTATCGAAAAGAAATCTTCGAAGAAGACATGAAAAATATTGTTCTGTTTTACCATCAGAACGGTTATCTGGAGGCACGTGTTGTAGATTTCCGGGTCGAGGGGGATTCAAGCCGCAATGAAGTCCGCTTGATTGTTGCGTTGGAGGAAGGTGAATTGACTCGCATAGAAGGTCTGGGCGTTTTTGGGAATCGTGCAGTCAATGATGAAAGTCTGCTTGGACGTGTCAAGATAAAAGCGGGTGATCCTCTCAATCGACTGAAAGTGGAAGAGACTCTACTGGCCTTGCTTCGATTTTATGCGGATCACGGGTATTTGGAAGCTGATATAGACCCAGAGGTTCGAATTAACTCGGAAACACACTTGGCTATGCTGGATTTTATGATAAGGGAAGGGCACCGGTTTACAGTAGGAAACATCATGCTCGACGGAATAGAGAAAACAAGTCCCAACGTTATTCTCCGAGAATTACAGTTTCAAAAGGGAGATGTGCTCGATTATTCCCGCCTCCTGGAGACACAGCGTCGAATTTATATGACCGGGCTTTTTCAGAGTGCTTATGTCCGCCCCGTATCTGCAGAAGACGGGGATTCAACAAAGAAAGACATTCGCATTGAGCTCAAAGAGAATCCCTCCATTGAACTCAATGTATCCGCCGGGTACGGCACGGTGGACCGACTGAGAGGAAAGGTAGAAGTCTTCAATAAAAATATTTGGGGCAGTGCCCGGAAGGTGGGCTTTGTCACGACCATGAGTTTCATCCGGAGAAGCGTGGAGGCCTCGTTTACTGAGCCATGGACTTTTGGAACACCCTGGCGCACAGACATGACACTGGGTATGGAATACAAAGAAGAACCGGGATATCATCTTAGCCAGACAGGAGGCCGTCTAACTGTGGGACGGTCGTTTTTCCGACGGTCGAATATCATAGTGCGATTCCGGTCTCAGCAGGGAAAGCTGAGCGATGTCAGTGTGAATGAAATTCCCGACGACGTGAAAACGGATATACGTAGTCTGGAGCTTGCGATCATCCATGATTCGCGGGACAACCTGTTCAACGCCACGCGAGGTGTTTATACAGAATTAAGTGGAGAGCTGGGAGGCTCGTTTTCAGATAGGGTTCATGGGTTCGTGCGATTAATCGGTAAATTCAAGTATTTTTATTCTATAACTCCCAATACTGTATTTGCCAGTGGCATCGAGATCGGTTGGATGAAGGCACAGGGCGGCCTCCCCAAAATACCGCTATCGGAACGATTTTATGCAGGAGGGCCGAATTCAGTACGTGGATTCGAGTATCAGAAATTGGGTCCTGTAGATGAAGAACGAACGCCTTTGGGGGGAGGATTCAAGTGTGTATGGAATATTATTGAAATCCGAAAAGGAATATACAAAATGCTTGATGGTGCCCTATTCTTGGATATGGGTAATGTCTGGTCGACTCCTGAAGCATTTTGTTTTCGAGAGGTTCGTTTTTCACCGGGTGTAGGGCTTCGATTGAACACACCTATCGGTGTGGGGCGAATCGACCTGGGTGTAAATGTAGATCAAAGACCTGGAGAACCACGATTCCTGTGGTCATTCAGCATGGGGCAGGCGTTTTAAGATGTCATAGGATATTTATGAGATGTATTTAGGTTAGCATTTAAAAGGATCGTATATGAGTCCACTTGGATAAACAAATGATTGATACTTAATAAAATATAAATTATTGATAGCAAGTAAAATTCGTGAC
>CAZTKR010000348.1:0-3954 GCA_964614115.1 uncultured bacterium
TCGTCCCACTACCTTATCTTTTAAACTGTTATGATGAGATCCTGTCCGACATCTCGACAACCAACAAAACAATAACTACCGTCGAAGTCATTTATGTATAGACATAACCCAATCCTCTGTGTCCTTCTGATAGGCATACTCTGTCAAACCGCACTATCGGCCAACGATCAGACCATCAGCGGTTTTATCAAGGACGAAACCAACGGCGAATCCTTGATCGGAGTAAATGTTTACATCAAATGGACTTCTCTCGGAGCCACATCCAACAAGAGCGGATACTATATCATCAGTGGCGTTCCTACGGGAGGAATCACAGTCATCGTGTCGTACATGGGATACGAAAAACAAGAATTTCCATTGACGATGAATCCAGACGAGCCCCGAGTCCTTAACGTCGCGTTAAAACCCGAAGTTCTGATGGGAGAACGACTGGAGGTCGTTGCCGAAAGATCGTCAAAAAAGGAAGTCAAGACGAGTCTGGTGAAAATCACACCCCGTCAGCTCCAGACAGTACCCCAGATGGCCGAGCCGGACCTTATGCGAATGCTCCAGACCCTTCCGGGCGTGCTGACCGTATCGGAATTCTCCAGTGGGCTCTTCATCCGAGGCGGCACACCGGATCAGAATCTCATTCTCCTGGATGGGACGGAAATCTACAACGTCAATCATCTCTTCGGTATTTTCAGCACGTTCGACGTGGATGCCGTTAAGCAGGTGGACTTGATCAAGGGGGGATTTCCGGCTCAGTACGGAGGCCGTATGTCATCCGTATTGGATATCACCAACATGGACGGGAATCAGAAAACGTTTGAAGGCAAGGCCTCCATCGGCCTCATCAGCGCCAAGACCTCCCTTCAGGGCCCCCTGGGAAAGGGCTCATGGTTTTTCTCAGGCCGGCGGACGTACATCGATGTCATCCTCAACGCGGCAAAACAAATGACATCGGGCGAGGCCCTCGAAACACTGGAAATGATCCCCGATTACTACTTCTATGACACACACTTCAAGCTCTATCAGGATATCAACCACCGGAATAAGGTATCCCTGACGGCCTACATGGGTCGGGACAACATGCGATTTTCCGTAGACCCCATGGACATGACGTTTCAATGGGGAAATAAAACCGTGACCGGGAAATGGACGCACATCCTCAATCAGAAAGTCTTCATCAACGTCTACACGACATTGAGCCACTACAATATATTAATGGATGAAGACGATGCCCTGGCCAAGATCCGTTTCGACAACACCGTCGATGACATCACACTAAAATCAGACATCGAATATTTTCCGAATGTCCGTCATACGGCACGGTTGGGCTTTATCTTCAAACACCTGAACTCCACATACGAGCAGCAGCAAAACCTCTCCAGATATATCTTCAAAAGCAACAGCACGCAATACAGTTTGTATCTTCAGGATAACTGGTCGTTGACCTCCCTCCTAAACCTGCAGATGGGCCTGCGGCTGAATCTGTACCAGCCCCGAGAGTTCGTCAACACGTTCGACCAGGTCGAATACCGGGGAGATATGACCTGGAACATCGAACCGCGTCTGGCGCTTCAATACCAGCTCACCGAGAACACTGTCCTGAAGAGTTCCTGGGGACGTTACCTACAGTACCTCACCATCGTCCCCTTCGGGAATGCCGACTTTTCTTTTATGGACATCTGGTTCCCCTGCGACAACAGTTATTTGCCCGGCACAGCCTACCATTATATCACGGGAGTGGAAACCCGGCTGCCGTGGGACATCCAATTCGACATGGAATTCTATTACAAGGATATCCCCCATGTGTACGAATTCAATCCCAACGCCAACGAAATACCCACGGGCCGGGATTTATTCTATTCCGGCAGAGGATACGCCGCAGGCGTGGATGTCTATCTGGAAAAGAATGTCGGTTCCCTCTCCGGCTGGCTCAGTTACGCCCTGGGCTGGACGAAACGAAAATTCCCGGAACTGAACGATGGGAAACCGTTCTATCCCAAATACGACCGGCGGCATGCCTTGAGTCTGGTGGCCACATGGATGTTTTCGAAACGCTGGAAGATGAATTTCACCTGGACCTACGCCACGGGCCAGGCATTCACCCAGCCCGTGTCTCATTATGAGATTCAGTTACCCGACAGGGACGTTCCTCTGGTCATTGGCGAAGAGAGAAACATCTCCCGGTTGCCGGCCTACCATCGCATGGATATCGGTATTCGGCGCGACAGTCCACCTCGGAAGGGCTTTCTCAAGCAATGGGCCTTCTATTTTCAGGTTTACAACCTGTACAACCGCCAGAATATCTGGTTCCGGCGTGTCGATCCGGAAAAGTATCCACCGGAAATCACAGAGATCGCCATGCTCCCCATCATCCCGACCTTGGGATTCGAGCTCTTCTTTTAATGTCATCGTGACGGCAAGGAAGGATAGTTATATGAATAAACGATTTCAGGTTTTCATCTTTCTCATCTTAGTATGCGGTATGCTGTATCTGGTCAACTGCGTTTCCTCACCGACAGAGCCCGAATTCCGGGAGGACCTCATCATCAACGGGTACCTGGTCGTCGGCCACGGCGTGGATTCCATTTTTGTGAGTAAATCCTTGCCCATCGCAGAACCCTACGACGACACCCAAGCCGCGGTCTCCGGTGCGTCGGTCATCATCTCCACGGATAGCCGCTCGTATCGGCTTCTGGAGTATGCCGATACACCCGGTGTGTATTATCTCCCTGAGGATACCCTCACCATCACACCGGGGATAAAATACGATCTTGAAGTTCGTGCGGACGACAAAATCCTCCGGTCTTCCACCGTGGCCCCTGAACAGGTCCACATCGTCAGCCTGAACAACGACACAGCGTATTACCCCTATCCAGAGACATCCATGAGTCCCCGATTTCAGATAACGTGGAATCCCACGGAGTATACGGCCGCCTATGATATCTCTATCATAGCGAAGCCACCCTACGATCTGGTGGATATCGGGATGGAAAAACTTGTCGAGAACATTCTGGAAGAGTACGATAACGATACCCTGCGGGCGTTCAGACCCGTGCATGATTTCCCCGTGAACAACAATCAAACATCCGCAGAAATCTCATGGTATGCATTTTCTTACTATGGGGACTATACCCTCAAGTTGTATGCCATCGATGAAAACTTGTGGGATCTGGTGGCCTGTAATGTGGTGTATACGCCTCAGTCCAGCGAGTTCGAACAGCCCGTTTTCAACATCGAGGGCGGTCTCGGCATATTCGCAGCCGTTTCGGTGGATTCTGTGCACGCATTCGTGAAACGCCAGGAATGACACTGCCATCCCGATACGAATATCGACAAATCAAGGGATGATGAAACCATTCTCAGGACAGATTGAGTCATATTATCTGTAATACTTCTCCATAATCCTTGCAATTTTAACACGTTTTTATTTTATTACACGTACGGATATTCTCCTGACTGAGAACATTGTTTGAAGGACAACGCATGAAGACCATGAATCTCTTCGTTGTGGGTTTGATGTCCTCGTCCCTCATCGCCATGGAACTGGTGTGGACCCGGCTTTTCTCTGCTGAATTCTTCTATACCTTTGCGTTCTTGACCCTCTCTCTTGCTGTCATGGGACTGGGTCTGGGTGCGCTGGTACTGCACCTATGGCCAAGATTGGACAAGAAGCCATCCCTGGGTATACTCCTGAGTCTGGTCGGATTGACGATCCTCATCGGACCGATGCTTGTTTTTCGTATAAACCCGGATTTTTCCCGACTCTTCTCCAGCATCGCTGTTATCATAAGATTCATCCTGACCATCGTACTTCTGAGTTCTTCCTTCTTCTTCGGTGGTATGGCTCTGGCTCTTCTTTTTAAGAAGAATCATAAAGAGATGCCGCGCCTCTACATGGCCGACCTTTTAGGCGCAGGCATCGGTGTCGTCCACCCGCTCGGACGCCCGTAGGCTCATGGGATT
>CAZTKR010000349.1:0-3939 GCA_964614115.1 uncultured bacterium
ACGATACCCCAAGTGTCCTTTCTAAAAATGAATCAATCGATACCTGCTCTGATAAATTCATCGGGACAAATAGGCAATCCGAAATCCATCATGACGTACGGGTATTGGGCATGGGAGCGATTTGCAGAACAACTCCCCCTGGATTATTTCCCTGAGGAATAGACCGGAAACGTATGGATGGAAAGCAGTGCAATCAGCAAGCCATAAGTATTACATCATCCGCATAAGACCTTCCCATCCCTTTATCGTCACCTACTTGCCGAAATAGCCTTCTATGAATTTTAAAAAACCTTTGTTTTTATTTGTTTATTTATTTATATTTATTAGCTAATTAAGCGAGAGTGGCGGAACTGGTAGACGCGCTAGATTTAGGATCTAGTGTCCGCTGGACATGTGGGTTCGAGTCCCACCTCTCGCACCAGAAACGTGAAGTAATACGGCACGGAAAGAACACAGGACTCGATCGTAGGACGATCAAAACGAGTTTTTCGTGAAACGATGGGGAGATGTACTTGAAGACGGTTGTCACAGAAATAGGATCTTACAAACGGCAAGTTGAAGTGGAAGTCGATGCCCAGGAAGTGGAACCCTACCTGGAGAAGGCGTATCAATCCTACCAGAAAAAAATCCATATCGATGGATTCCGAAAGGGCAAGATACCCCTCTCTATTATAAAGAAGCGTTTTGGCGAAGCCATTCAAGCCGAAGTCGCCGATGAGCTTGTTCAGGAGTTCTATAAAAGAGCGTTGGAGGAGGAGAAGCTTCCCGTCGTTGCTCCCGGCAAGGTGCAGGATGTCTCTTTCGAGGCAGGCAAACCCCTGCGTTTCAAGGCGGAAGTGGAAGTAGAGCCCGACATAACCGTGGCTCATTATAAAGGATTCAAGGTCGAGAAAGAAATACTCAAGACCACACCGGACGATGTGAAACGGACGCTGGAGATCCTTCAGGAACAGCAGGCGGAGAGGCGTCCGGTCGAGGGCGTTGCGGAGAGCGGGCATATCATCGAAGGCGACATTCAAGCTCTGGATAAAACCGGAGTTCCGATTATCGGACAGAAATGGGAAAAGTCCGTCGTCGAATTGGGCAAACCGCCTCTTGGAGACGTCATACAGGATCAGCTGCTGGGAGTGATGGCAGGGGACGAGAAAAGGTTCACCATCCTCCAGCCCGAGCCAGACAAAGAAGGTAGGATGCAAGATCGGGAATATCATTATAAGATCAAGGTCGAATCGGTTAAAGAGAAGATTTTGCCAGAACTGGACGATGCATTCGCCAAGAAAATCGGTGATGTTCCGACGCTAAAGGAGTTGGAAGAGAACATTTTCCAGCGGCTCAAGAATCAGAGGGAACTGGAGGCCGAACGCCTGCTGGAGCATCGTATTGCAGATGACATCGTTAAACGGAACGATTTTGAAGTGCCTCCCTCGATGATCGAGAACATCCTGACGTCTTCATGGGAGGAGTATCAGAAAAATCCCGATCGAAATATCGATGAAGAACAATACCGTCAAGAGAATAAACCACTCATCGTCTGGAATGTGAAGTGGCATCTCATCCAGCAAAAGATCGTCGAGATGGAAAATCTAACCATCACAGAGCAGGACGTTGACGAAGAAATCGACAAAATGGCCAAAGCCACACCCAAAGACGAGAAGAAGATTCGGGCACAAATGAAGGATGCAAAGCGCAGGCAGCGGCTGAAAGATCATCTCCTGGAGCGCAAGCTGATGGCGTTTCTAAAGGAAAACGTCAAGATCAAGGAGGTCGTTCTCAAGAAACCGCGGCAGCAGGATTCGAAGCTTGTCACGGTATAATTTTTATGTGAGTCGTGTATTGTAACATGTTAAGGAGATCCTATGGGATTGGTACCGATTGTTGTGGAGCAGACAGGCCGAGGCGAGCGGGCCTATGATATTTTTTCACGTTTGTTGAAGGAAAGGATTATCTTTATCGGGTCGACCATCGACGACAATGTGGCCAGCTTGGTCATCGCACAGCTTCTCTTCCTCCAGGCAGAGGAACCTGAAAAAGACATCAATCTTTATCTGAATACACCGGGCGGAGCCGTATCCTCGGGATTGGCTATATACGACACGATGAAATACGTCAGTCCCGATATAGCCACCATCTGTATGGGTCAGGCTTCGAGCATGGGCGCAATGCTATTGGCTGCCGGCGCTAAGGGCAAGCGGTTGGCACTTCCCCATGCACGCATCATGATTCACCAGCCCTGGGGCGGTGCTCAGGGTCAGGCCACCGACATTGAAATCCAGACAAAAGAAATCCTGACCCTCAGAGAAAAACTGAACCATATCTTATCAGAGCACACGGGACAACCTCTGGAGAAAATCCAGAAAGATACCGATCGTAACTTTTTCATGTCGGCGGAGGAAGCCAAGACGTACGGCATCATCGATGATATTCTCATACGAAAGACCAAGTCCAAACGGAAGAAAGAGGGGAAGTAACTTTGGAGCGACAATACGTCTGTTCTTTTTGCGGCAGATCGTCCGATGAAGTCGAGGCCATGGTCACGGGGCCCGGTGTGAATATATGCAACGAATGTGTCCGGTATGCGGAAGACATCATCCGTTCCGATATGGCTCGCCGGTCGCTGAAGCTGGTCCATCCAGTACCCAAACCCCAAGACATCAAAGAAGAATTAGACAAGTACGTCATATCTCAGGAAACGGCAAAAAAGACGATCGCCGTTGCTGTGTATAATCATTATAAACGTATCAACGATGAGGGATCCCACGAAGACGTCGAGCTGGATAAAAGCAACATCCTTCTCTTGGGGCCGACCGGAACGGGTAAAACCCTTCTGGCCCAAACGCTGGCCAAGTTCCTGAAAGTGCCGTTTGCCATTGCCGACGCCACGACGCTGACAGAATCGGGATATGTCGGGGAAGATGTCGAGAATGTTCTTGTTCGACTGCTCCAGTCCGCAGATTACAGGCTGGAACAGGCCGAAAGGGGTATCGTGTACGTGGATGAGATCGACAAGATTGCGCGTAAGGAGGAGAGTTCTTCCATCACTCGGGATGTCTCGGGAGAGGGCGTTCAGCAAGGTTTGCTGAAACTGCTGGAAGGTTCCATCGTGTCTGTGCCCCCGAAGGGTGGAAGAAAGCATCCCGAGCAGAGTCTCATTAACGTGAATACCAAGGATATTTTATTCATCTGCGGCGGTTCGTTTGAGGATCTGGAAAAAATTGTGGCCCGGCGTATCGGTAAGAAAGTGATGGGATTTGGTGCAGAGATACAGAAGAAACGCGATCTTTCCACAGGAGAACTACTCTGCCAGGTGGAGCCCGATGATCTCTTGCGCTTCGGCCTGATTCCCGAAATCATCGGACGGCTCCCCATCGTGACGACTCTGGATGAGTTGGGTGAGGACGCCCTGAAACGCATCTTGCTGGAACCCAAGAATGCGTTGGTCAAACAATATCAGCGACTCTTTGAGATGGATGACATACAGCTCGAATTCCAGGAGGAAGCTCTGGCGGCTGTTGTGCAAATGGCCATGAAAAAAAAGACGGGTGCCAGAGGACTACGGTCAATCATGGAAAATGCCATGCTGAACGTCATGTTTGAGCTTCCCTCCATGGAAGGGATACAGGAGTGCGTTATCACAAAGGATGTTATTTTAAAAAAGAAAAAACCACTCTATCGGCATGCCAAGGAAGCACAAAAGCGCGCCCGTGCATGAATGCGACATCCGACCAAATCGTTCCTGCCATCCTTGTTTATCGTATACAATTAATTTCTATTATTTATAAGAAGTTATAGTATTACTATCACGTCCAGTTGACACCACCAATTTCATAAGTTTTTATGAATAATTAAGAATCGTTTATTAATTACACCACCATATTATATATTCGGAACCACTTATATTTTTTCAACTTAGATTTTAAAAAAAAAGACTTGACAATTGGA
>CAZTKR010000350.1:0-3935 GCA_964614115.1 uncultured bacterium
ACCAACTCCAACTTTGCATTGTCGAACATCGGGCAGAAAATCACACTCGATCAAGAGGGTGATAAGAATATGGTGGAGCAGACACAATCCGGTTTGAACAATTTCACCGTAGCAGTCCATGTCGACAGGCTTACGCCGGGGTTGAATGTTCCTCGTGGAGGCGTGGCCATATCGAATTTGGGCCACAGTGCCGATGTTGTACAGAAAGGGGATGAACAATCGGTTACTCAGACACAAACGGGTCTGGATGATTTAAATGTCTCGTTTGTTGATGAAGGAGGATACTTCTCGGGTAGCCAAATTCCCGATGGTGGCATTGCATTGTCCGATTTTGGCCATAAAGCTACTGCGACACAAGACGGTGAATTGAACACAGCCAACCAAAGCCAGAAGGGTCTGGATCATATTAGTATGGTCTTTGAGAACGACAAGTCCAATTCGGGCACGTCGTCCACAGGGACGATCCACCTTTCATCCTTCGGTCATAAGGCCTCTATCGAGCAAAAAGGCAAGTACAATTATGCCGATCAGAAGCAGGAAGGTTTGTCCAATGTAAGTATCGTTTTTGAGGGTGGGAGCGGATACACCGCACTGCCGAACCAGTTGGGCGTGCCTTTGATGGAAGGTTTTGGGCATGATGCACAGATAGTGCAAGAAGGTGATGACAACAGAGCAACCCAGAAACAAATCGGTGATGACGATCTCATCCTTCTTTTTGACGGTGTGACTGCTATGATCGAAAAATTCGGTCATAGAGCTCTGATTATGCAGAGTGGTGATGGAAATGAAGCCATTCAGAGTCAGAGAGGGTTGAACCACCTTGCTGAAATTCACCAGAACGGCACTATCAATTATGCGGAAGAAGTGCAGGTTGGTAAGAATCATATGGCCAAGATCTTTCAGAATGGCTATCATTGATGGACGGTCCTTCTGAGGGTGATTTGTAAATTACGCATGTTTTCAGATTGATCGGAGGACGTTAGAGGAAACACGCGTCCTTAGAAAAGACATCGCGACTTCAAAGCGAGAGGATGTCACAAAAAAAAGGGGGGGAAACCTTCCCGTCTCCGTCGAGTCTACTCATAGACTCGACGGAGACGTTGAGAAGGTAGGTATTATATTATTATTTATTCAACGTCGAATCGAGTTGAATTCGTTTGGAAAATTAAAGTAACGTTATTATCTTGCATAAACTCAAAGAAGAAGTAAAGGAGGAGTCTGTTCTTTTTTTATATATTCCTATGAGCGTTCCCTCCAAGTGTATTTATTTAGTCGTTGTTTTAGATTTTCAGAACGTACCGTAAGTATGCATTGGGTAATGTGAGATGCGCGCAACTCCATTTCACACGATCGACGAGTGTGATTCATAAAAAGTATTTATCGTTTGCTGGAACTCAAATATTTGCTTCGCATATGACATCTTAGATATCGGAGTGAACAACCAGGGATCGTTTTTTGTTACTATTTACAACACAAGGTACAATCTTGATTTAGGAGCATTTTTATATTTGCTACAGGAGAATGGGATTATGGAACATAAGCGGTTTACGTGGATTATCGGGGTGTGTCTTATCATTATTCTATTTTTTGCTTGTAAGGATGAGACATTGGCACCGATAACGACAGGATCGATCACAGGCTTTGTTACTGATGCGGAGACGGGGAATCCTATAGCAGAGGCGAGCATCAGCACAACACCGGGAACGAGTGCTCTGACGACGGATAGTACCGGGAGCTACACGTTCTTAGATATTCCGGAAGGCGCATACACAGTTAAGGCGACGAAGTTGAATTATAAAACGGCTTCCGTCGGCGTCACCGTTAAGGCCGAACAGACGACGGTTGCCAATATTGTTCTAGAACGTGTAGAATCGGAGAACAGTGCACCGCATCCACCGTCAGATCCCAATCCGCAGCACGGTGCCACTGATCAGCCAAGAAATTTAGACTTGGCTTGGATGGGTTCGGACCCTGATGTTGGGGATACGTTAACCTACGATGTGTATTTTGGAGACGCCGATGCTCCCATTTCTCTCGTTTCACCAGATCAGGGGGATACGACGTATGCATTGGAGGATCTAGAGTACAATACAACGTACCACTGGCAAATCATCGCCAAGGATAGTGAAGGGATGATCGCCAATAGTCCAGTGTGGAGTTTTATTACGGAACCGTATCCCCAGCATCGTATCGTTTTCGCTTCGAACAGAAGTGACAACTTTGAGATTTATTCTTCTTCCAATGACGGCGAAGACCAAATACAACTCACGTCTGAGCCCTCCAGGGATTGGTGGCCTCGGATCAGCCCAAACAGAGATGTCATTGCATTCTCATCCGACCGAGATGTGGAATCGCACATATATCTCATGAATATGGATGGCTCTGATGTCAAGCGGATTACCAGCCTTCCCATCAGTGGATTCCACAACTATGGTGTCGGATTTTGTTGGTCACCAGACGGTCATCGACTCCTTTACGGTTATTTCGACAAGCTGTACGCCATCGATGATGATGGAAGCTACCTGACGGAGATCGCTCAGGATACGGCCGGTCATCATTTTATCGAGTGTGATTGGTCTCCGCTGGGAGATAAAATCGTCGCCCTCACCATCGGCAGCGACTTTTACGAGTCAGAGATCGTGCTTATGGATACCGATGGAAGTAACAGGACGGTGTTTGTGGGGGATTCTGCGGGAGCCATGGGTTCGCCTTCCTTCGCACCCGATGGCAGGCAGATTATTTTTACCCGTGATGTGTCGGGACACGAAATCAGCAGCGGCCGTCAGCTGGATTCTCGAATTTTTACCTTCCATTTCGACAGTACCAGTGCCATCGATATTTCCATAAACAAGGAGCCGGGCACCAACGATTTGAATCCTGTATGGTCTCCTGATGGGGCCAGGGTCATTTTCTCGAATGTGCCTAACGACATATCGGTCCCTCATGATATCTGGATTATGGATATCGACGGTGAAAATCGTGAGAAAATCATTACCGACGGCCGGATGCCGGATTGGCAATAAGCAGTCTTTCATACTGATGGATTTTTTCGATAAGATTTTTTACCATGGGAGTGAACGATGAATCATTTCAAGAGTTCCGTCATATGTCTTTGCTGTCTGCTATTTGCCGTATCACGGGCGGAAGTCAAGGTACAGGGCTTCGAGATTATTGAATATGGTATTTATACAGCCGAGGCCAAGGAGAAGGTAAAGGATGAGAGTACCATCGAAGGCACATGGACCGTTGTTGATAATCTAAAATTAACGGCACAAACGGACAGTGTATTAGCGGATATGAAAACACACTTCGGCTTTTGGTTTGTTGTCAAGGGCGAGCCCGTGGGAGAGGAAATAACGGTTACGTTCGTCAATAAGTTGCCCGGCATACAGAATCCAGATGAGGAAAGGGTAATATACGAGGAAAAATACAACAGTACGGTTAAAATTGGTGTGCCGAGTTTTAAAGGATATATGTTTGACTATTCGTGGGAAGCCGTGCCAGGAGAATGGATTTTCCAGATATATTACGAGAATCAAAAATTGGGGGAGAAACGGTTTGTCGTGTACAAATAAACGACCAAAAAGACAATAACGAACATTTTCTCGTTTTATATCATCCAGAGGGCTGGTTATTCGCACCAGCTTTTTTTATAGTAAATTCCGCACTCATCGAATTAAGCACCCCGCAAGTTCCTACCACGTTCATGCATCCGTTGTAAAAGTATTACCCTTTCCACATATAGATTTAGTGCCTCATCTGCCTTCACTACCCCGAGGCCAGGATTGTTTTTTCCGGTGTATTCACGATAAAATGTGTCATATAACCTGAATGGATTTATGTACAGGATATGCGCACCGGTGCCGAATGGATTTGATGAGCTCTATCCGACTTCTGACAAACCCATCAGCTGTATATCTTGAATGATTCTATCA
>CAZTKR010000351.1:0-3925 GCA_964614115.1 uncultured bacterium
AACGTTCAAGATGGAGATGGCAGAGGGCCGGTTTCACTCGAAGGCGTTTTCGAGCAGCGGTTCGGATGTGGTCATCAACGAACGATTTGCCTCGATCATGGGAACCGAATCGCCTGTCGGGAAACAACTATCCCATGGCGACGAGTCATACCGGATCATCGGCGTCATAAAAGACTTTCATTATAAGCCGGTCTACCAGGAAATCGGCCCCATCATCCTTTTTGGTGAAATCAGTGGTCGGACGAGGACGAATTTCATGTTTATACGAATCCGGCTCGTGGATATCCGGGAAACCATCGACTTTCTTGAAAAGACGGCACTGAAGTTCAATCCCGAGTTTCCGTTCCAGTACCGCTTCTTGGACGAGGATTACGACCGTATGTACCAGTGGGCCGAGCAGATGGCCGAAGCCGTGCGTATATTTGCCGTGATGGCCATCTTCATTTCCTGTCTGGGTCTGTTCGGATTGGCCGCTTTCATGGCCGAGCAGCGTACCAAGGAAATCGGTGTCCGAAAGGTGTTGGGTGCTTCTGTATCCGGGGTTGTACTTCTTCTCACGAAAGAGTTTACCAAATGGGTACTGGTCTCCAGCATCATCGCCTGGCCTATCGCTTACTGGGTCATGCATGGCTGGCTCCAGGATTTTGCCTACCGGACCGCAGTGGGAGTGGGTACGTTGGTCATGTCCACGGGTATGGCGCTCGTCGTTGCCTGGTTGACGGTGACCTATCAATCCTTGAAAGTGGCCCGGACAAATCCGGTAGATGCCCTGAGGTATGAGTAGACAGGACCCTTGTGTCGCGTGTCGCAAATCTCAATTATTAGAGATTATACCGCCCCCCTCCGGTAAGAGGGGGGCTTTTTTGGGTTTTTTCTTTAAACTTTTTAAAGAAATCACCGTATAAAAATACATATGTTCCTCTAAGAATCTCAAAATGATGGCGGAATAGATGGATCTGTTGACAAAACAAGAAGAGCTTTTTCTGCTGACCCTTTTCAGGATCGGGAAGGATGCCTATCTGGTCAATATCCGGGAGCATCTTCTGCGGCATACGGGAAAAGACTGGGCCTTTGGTTCTCTTTATATTACCCTGGAAAAACTGGCAAAGAAGGGGCTGGTCACGACACGAATCGGGGAGCCTTCCGGTACACGGGGAGGCAAGGCCATCAAGTATTATGAGCTGACCCGGGATGGTATCCGAGCACTCACAGATTTAAAGAAACTGCAGGACGAGATGTGGAAAGAGTTTAATGCATTCTCAATCAAACTGAAGAGCACGTAATGCGGAAATCCCGACTCCCCAGAATCTGTACATGGCTGTTCTTGCGATTCATACCCCGGCAGGACCGGGAATATGTCCTCACGGGTGTGGAAGAAGTGTACCGGACACTCGATGCAGAAAAGGGATGGATGAGGGCAAGGGTTTGGCTCTGGCTGCAATTACTCCGGTCGCTGCCGTCGTTCGTCCATCAGGCAATACACGGAGGATTCGCTTTGTTTAAGAACTACTTCAAAGTGGCGCTCAGGAATATACGAAGGCATAAAGGGTACGCGTTCGTCAATATCACAGGCTTGGCCGTGGGCATGGCTTGTACGCTCTTCATCCTGCTGTACGTTCTCCACGAATGGAGCTTTGATAAATACCACCGGGATGTCGACCGTGTCTTCCGCCTCGGCCTGACTATCACCACCGGCTCTGGAAGTAAACAGTATGCGGTCAGCTCACCACCGGCAGGGCCGGCATTGAAACAAACGTTTCCGCAAGTCGAATACGCGGCCCGGGTCTTGTACTTTGAGAACACACGGCTGGTCAGGCGAGGGGATGTCCTGTTCTATGAAGAAGGATTCGTTTATGCCGATCAGGATATCTTTAACATTTTAACGATTCCTTTCCTATTAGGAGATCCGGAAACGCCCCTGGACCGGCCGTTTACAGTGGTGATCCCGGAGCGCCTGGCGGCTAAATTCTACGGCGATGAGAATCCCCTGGGACAGACCTTGACGATTGAGGGTCGCGATTATCAAGTCACCGGCGTGGTTCCGGATGCACCGCAAAATTCCCATTTCCCCTTCGACACGTTCTTATCCATGGACGATCTGCGAAATCCGCCCTGGATGACGGATTGGACATGGCCGGGCATGTACACATACGTGAAACTCGCGCCCCACGTGGATGCCCAGGCGTTCAGCAGTCAAATCGCTCATTTTGCCGATGCATATATCCAACGTGATACGAGAGCGGAGGGCACGTCCTATGAGCATTTCCTGCAGCCGATCACGGACATCCACCTGCATTCCCGATTGGAATACGAGATCGGCGACCATGGCAACGGTCTTTACGTGGTTGTATTTTCGGGTGTGGGGCTGTTTGTCCTTCTCATCGCCTGCATGAATTTTATGAATCTCACGACAGCCCGATCCGCGGGCAGGGCCCGGGAGGTCGCCATGCGAAAGACCATCGGCGCCCGGCGCAAACAACTCATCGGACAGTTTATCGGGGAAACGTTGGTTTTTGCTATGCTGGCACTCGTCGTGGCCGTGATGATCGTGGTACTCACAAAACCTCTATTCACGGAGCTGGCGGGGATCGATATTCCGTTGATCGACCTCGTGCAACCCAACATACTGTTGGGGATCGTATCGATTGTCCTTGTTGCCGGACTGGCTGCCGGCATTTATCCGGCCTTTGTCCTGTCGGGCTTCAGGCCTGTTGGCGTGCTCAAGGGCCTGTACCGGTATGGGGCCTCGGCGGGCGTTTTGCGGAAGGTACTCGTTGTCGGACAGTTTTCCATCTCCATCATCCTGATGATCGGCACCCTGATCATGTCTCGTCAAATCGCGTACATGAAAACACGCGATTTAGGATTTAATAAAGAACAGAAACTCATCCTGCCCGTTCGCGGACGCGCGCCGCTCATGGCAAATTATGAATCCGTGAAGGACGAATTCCTGAAACATCCGGACATCTCCGGGGCAGTGGCTTCCGGGAGCGTGCCGGGCGGATATTCGGGTAAACTCAGAACCATGTTGATCGGACGGCGAGATCCGATGGATCGCATGATGTTTTACGCTTTTTCTGATGCGGATTTTATCCCCGAGTTCGGCCTGAAAATGGCCGCCGGACGGGTCTTTTCCAAAGACCGAGAGACGGATGTATCCGGTTCCTGCATCATCAACGAAGCAGCGGTCAGAGCCTTTGGCTGGCATTCACCCGACGAGGCCATCGGTCAGCGTTTGGAGACGGGTCTGCGGAGCCTGCAGAAGGAAATCATCGGCGTGGTCAGGGATTACCATTACCGCGGACTGCAGTATGCCGTCGAGCCCCTGGTCATGGAGATCGATCCGGCCATGTTTCATCACATCGGCCTGACCGTGTCCACGGAAAATCTGGGCGAGACCCTGCGTTTTATCGAGGAGAAATGGCACGAGCTTTTTCCCGAAAAACCATTCGAATACTTTTTCCTGGATGCTTATTTTTCCCGACGGTATGAATCGGAGACGCGAATCGGGAGACTCTTCGGCGCGTTCACCACGATGGGCCTCTTCATCGCTTGCCTCGGCCTGTTGGGCCTTGCCTCGTTTGTGGCCGAACAGCGGACCAAAGAAATTGGAATACGAAAAGTGCTCGGTGCCTCCGTCCCGGGTGTCGTGTTTCTGTTCACGAAGGAGTTCACACGATGGGTGGTTCTCGCCAACGGAATCGCCTGGCCCGTGGCTTATATCTCCATGCACCGATGGCTTCAAAATTTTGCTTACCGGATGGTTCTCGGTTTGGAACCTTTCATCCTGGCGGGTCTTTTGGCACTGGTTATCGCACTTGGGACCATCAGTTTTCAGTCTATCAAAACAGCATTGACTGATCCGGTGAAGAGTTTACGAACGGAATGACCTTCGTGCCGTACGGAATCTCGCGCATCCAATCCA
>CAZTKR010000352.1:0-3904 GCA_964614115.1 uncultured bacterium
GCAATCGAGTAAAATACAAAACAAAGAACAAGCTTTGAATGCATTTAAGGTGAGCCGGGATCGTATACACACGATGGCCATCATGCATGAAAAACTCTATAAATCAAAGGAGTTTGCTCGGATTGATATGAAATGGTATATCGAGAAGATGGTTGAAGAGTTGATTCATACCTACGGAGCCCGAGAGAATATAAAATCGGAAATAAAAATCAAGGATGTTTTTCTGGATATAAACGCCGCTATTCCCTGCGGGCTCATCCTGAATGAATTGATAACCAATGCTTTAAAGTATGCTTTCCCCGACAATCGACCTGGCCGCATAGAGATAGTATTCTACCAAGGCAAGAACAATCAATACGACCTCATAGTCAGTGATGACGGTATTGGTTTACAGCAGGATATTGACGAACAGTCTTCTGAATCTCTGGGCTTGCAGTTGGTGCGCGTACTTACCGAGCAGTTAGATGGGAATTTAAAGATGGATAGTGAAGGGGGAACCCGTTTCCATATATCCTTTCCAGTGCCGGGGATCTGAAGGAGGGCATTAAAATTTAAGTATTTTAAGTTGTTTGCATCATGTTAATGCTATCCATCCTTTCATGTAGAATTCTTAGTCCAGATGATGATACACCAAGAGATGAGACTTGGCGAAATGTGATTGTTAAATTTGTTTTTAATGAGAATGGTACAAAAATAACCTATTTTCGTTTTACGCCTAGAACAGGCAATGCAAGTTATAAAGGTGTTTCAATTAATGATAAATCATTCGAAGTTCCCTTTAATGATGCGAGTTCTGGGTATGGTCATGTAGGAACTGTCACAGGTAAATTTAATCTGTCAAAGAAAGCGTAAGGTGATTATGATTTACGAGAAGTACCTGGATACTATCCCCGTAGAGGAAGTTGGTCGGCGAAATGAAAATCAAACATCAAAAATTCCTTAATAAAATTGCCACCTGTTTGCCACTGGAAAGTATTCAATTTTTACTCCTGATTTATATTGTTTTGGTTATGTTGCTAATGATTTAAATTCCTTGGTGTAGTCTATTCTTACTGAATGTGTTTGGGTATTAGCATTCCAAACAATTTTTACGATGCATTGCTTGACACAAGTCTTTTTTTTGCTTATATTACTGAACCGGTTCAGTAGAAATGTAAACAAGATATTATAAGTCTAAAAAAAACAAATCTATCATTGGAAATAAATCGGTTTAATAAATTTCATTGAGGATGAGGCCGAGAATGATTATTGAATCCCGTGCCTATGCCAGAGCAGGTCTTTTGGGTAATCCCTCGGATGGATATTTTGGGAAAACCATATCAATCAGTGTGCGTAATTTTGGGGCGCACATCTCATTATACGAAACACCCGAGCTTCGGATTGAACTTCATGAGCAGGATCAGAACGTTTTTCGAAGCATCTATCATCTTTCAGATTCAGTGTCATCCATGGGTTATTATGGCGGCATACGGTTGGTGAAGGCTGCGATAAAAAAATTCTGTATCTATTGTGAAGAAAACAGTATTAAGTTACCCAATAAGAATTTTACCATCCGATACCATTCTTCCATACCGCGACAAGTGGGTCTGGCTGGATCAAGCGCCATTATTACAGCAACACTTCGTGCTTTGACGACGTTTTATCATGTCAAAATTCCCATCGAAATACGCCCGAATATTGTGCTTGCCGCAGAAAAGGATGAATTGGGAATCAATGCCGGATTACAGGATCGTGTAATACAAGTATACGAAGGTTGTGTGTACATGGATTTTAACAAAACTCAGATGGAAACCAAAACGCATGGTGTCTATGAGAGGATAAGGTCTTCATTACTGCCCAATTTATACATTGCCTACAAAACCGATCTAACGAAAGTATCGGGTCGGGTTCTGAATGATATACGAACGAGATATGAAAAAGGTGATCCATTTGTGAGAGATACATTACAGGAAATCGCCGAAATAGCAGAGCATGGGAAGACGGCACTCATTCAAAAAGATATTCTCAAACTGAATAGTCTAATCAATAGGAACTTTGACCTTCGAAGAAAGATCATGAATATCAATGAGAGCAATATCGAGATGGTCGAGACTGCCCGGAACTGCGGAGCATCTGCGAAATTTGCCGGATCAGGGGGATCGATCATTGGAACCTACGAAGACGACGATATGCTTAATCGATTGATTATCGCCCTTCGAATGATCAGAGCTAGGGTCATTAAACCTTATGTAATATAGAGGAGCAATCATTTATGGTACGGAAAGCAGTCATTCCTGCGGCGGGACTGGGCACACGCTTTCTGCCCGTGACGAAGGCGCAACCCAAAGAGATGCTGCCTATTATCGATACGCCCGTGATACAGTATGTCGTCCAGGAGGCCATCGATTCGGGTATCGATGATATTCTTATTATATCAGGAAAAGGAAAGCGCGCGATTGAAGACCATTTTGATAGAAATTTCGAACTCGAATCCCAACTGGAAAACCGTGATAACAACGTACTCTACAATGAGATTCGCAGGATCTCTGAAATGGCCAACATTCATTTTGTACGACAAAAAGAGCTGAACGGATTGGGAGATGCCGTCTATTATGCAAGGCTCCATACGGGTGATGAGCCATTTGCCGTCTTGCTGGGCGATACCATCATCGATTCGGTGATACCTGTTACACAGCAGTTGATTGATGTGTATGAGCAGTACCGCAGTACTATAATCGGTGTGGAAGTCATTCCCAAAGAGAAAGTCCACAGATACGGTATCGTGGCAGGGACAAAAATCAGTGACAGTATTCATGAAGTCACGGAGCTCATCGAAAAACCATCAATAAAGAGGAGTCCCTCGAATCTGGCAATTGCTGGCCGCTATATTCTAACCCCAGAGATATTTTCTGCCATAGAGAAGACGACACGAGGTAAGAATAATGAAATCCAGCTAACGGATGCGATGCGACTTTTACATAAAAGAGAGAATATCTATTCGTATACGATTGAGGGCAGGCGGTATGATGTTGGTAATAAATTGGATTACCTAAAAACCATCATTGAATTTGGGCTGAAAAGAAAAGAGTACAAAGAATCCCTGTATGACTTCTTAAAGGAAATTACAAAAGAGAAAAGAAGAAAAAAGGTAAAGTAACAACAAAAAGTTTATAATTTATAATTGGTATTGTATATGTCTGTGACTATTTCGGATGTGGCTCGGTTAGCCAACGTTTCCAAAGCGACTGTATCGGCGGTGATTAATGATCGTCCCGGTATTTCAAAAAAAACGCGGGAGCGTGTGCTGGAAATCGCATCCCGTCTTAATTTTCGGCCCAATCAAGTGGCCCGATCGCTCTCTATTCGGAAAACACACAGTATTGGCTTGGTGATCAAGGAAATCGACAATCCGTTCTTTGCACAAATCATGAAGGGTGTATACGATACCTGTGTCAACCATGCATATACGGTATTGCTGGGTAGCTCTGAACTCTCCCCGCAGAGAGAGCTTCAGAGTATCGAGACATTAGTGAACCAACGTGTTGAAGGACTGATCCTGTCTCCCCTTCATGGCGACGACGTGGATTTTTACTATCTGGCAGATTTAATCCACGGCCGCTATCCTCTCGTTACGTTGGGAGAGGTTAACAATTACGCCACGAGTGTCGTGGAGGCAAAGAATGAGGATGGGGCTTTCGAGGCCGTGCTCCATCTCATCCGTCTGGGGCATAAACGTATTGCCTACTTTTCCGGACCCGCCCATTCATCCCATGCCAAAGATCGGGAGGAAGGGTATCGTCGCGCATTCCTGGAAAACCACCTTCCTTACCGGTCCGATGATGTAGTACAGGTTGGATCTTATATTGAAAATGGATATGAAGCCGGCAAGCGCATTTTCGCCAACCGACAGGATTGTCCCACAGCC
>CAZTKR010000353.1:0-3885 GCA_964614115.1 uncultured bacterium
TTCTTTTCCATAGAAATCCTCACCGTGCATGATTTTCGGCTGATGTTAATGACATAAACGTACCAATCACTTGCTCATTCCCATTCAGTCATTTCAGTGAGAGATATTCAGGCTGGATTGATTTCGTCTTACCGCATCCCGAACATGTGTGGAAAAATAAGTGGAATAATGTATAGATAGGTCTGATCATCAATAGGTCTGCGCTTTTTCCTTTATGAACTCATAAATCATACCACCTCTTTTCACCATATCACTTTCACCATTCGATAGAACGAGAATTCCGACTTTATCGTCTTTGTGGAACTCTGATTGTGCACTCGTCCCCACCATAGTACCGCTGTGTTCGTACCAACCGCCACCAGGCATTTTCCAGATCAAACCCACTTCATTATCGGGATAGTACCGAGTCAACATTGCTTCTACTGTGCTTTCTAGCAGTATCCGTGACCCGTTGTATATTCCGCCATTCATCATGGCAATTATGAAATGCGATAAATCACAGATAGAACTTCTGAGGCAGGCCGACGGATAGTAAATATACGTAAAATGTCCAAATGGATTCTCATTGCCCTCATAGGGCATTGCCAACAGGTTGTCGTCAATATCGCTGAGTTTGAAGCTGGTGTTGGGCATATCCAGCAGCTGAAAAATATGATTTTTACAATAATCTTTAAAATTTTCGCCACTCACTTCCTCCACCAAGTACCCCAGGAAAGCACCGCCGAAATTCGAATACCAATAGTGCTCGCCCGGAGCCGTAGGCCTCCATATGGATGGATTATAATCCGAGCCGTCGGGCAGCATGAACTCCTTGATCCATGGAAATAACGGTGGTGCGGAATCGTTGAAATAGGTCACATAAAAACTGGATTCAGGACTAGCCGGCCATCCCAATCCCGAACGGTGCGACAGAACCATGCGTGTGGTGATGACCATGTCGGGATACTGGGGATGCCTTACCTGAAAAGGTAAATAATCACTGATATCCGCATCGAGATCGATAAGCCCTCGTTCAACCAATTGCATGACTGCAGCGCCGGTAACGGTCTTGGATATGGATGCTAGTAGGTAGACCGTTTCTTCGCTTGCGGAACGTCCTTCCTCCCGGTTGGCTGATCCATAGGCATATTGCCAGACGATCTGGTCGTTCTTAATGATACAAGCTGCAATAGAGGGAATTGCACCGGAATCCACATAATTCCGTATCAGCGTTTCTGCGTCCTGCGGCGCCACGGGATTCTTTCTGCAGGTAACAGCCAATAGAATCAGCACACCGAATCCAAGATAATATATCATAGAATAAATTTTTTCCGTCATCTTCCGGTTCTCCCGTCCTTTGGGCAAGTCTACTTTTATTCATACAAATCTGAAGTTGTCCCATGTCATTCCTCATACCGTCCGGCAATCTCAAAAATGCGCATGCCGATTTCTATAGGGAGTAAGGAATCCGTCCAATTGTATAAAATGACCACGCCTGTTGACATGCTCCGGTTGAATCCGATGAATGTGATATGGCCGGCCGCAGCGCCCCCATGCCATTGGATGATTTGCCCGTCGTCCAAGTATTCTAAAAACCAGCACAAACAAACATAATTGGCGAATTGCGGCTGGCGGGCCAGTGTGATGGCATCGTTGAGACTGGAATCCAGAAGGCCCATGTTGGCTTTCACGTATGCCATCATGTCATTCAGAGTACTTTTTAGGCTTCCGCATCCTACGAGTATATGATCGCTTCCCCAGGGAGTCACTTCATTTCTCCAGCTATCATATCCCACGGCGACGTTGTTCATCTGTTCATCCGTCATCTGGATGGATGTACGATCCATGTTTAATACATCGAGGATCGTCGTCTCAAGAAGAGATTCATAAGTCGTCTGGTTGATTCGGCTCAATACGAATCCCAGGAATCCTACTCCGAAATTAGAGTATTCGTATTGAATCCCAGGTGCGCGGGTCAGTGTAACATAATGGGTGAGATAATCATAGACATGTTCTGCCGTTATCAGGTTGAACGGATCATCAGGAGATACGTACGCCGGCAGAGGATACTCGTCAGAAAAGTTTTTCGGCAAAGCGGACGTATGCGTCGCCAAATGCCAAAAGCTGATTTCCATTCCGTTGTATGTAGGCATCGTTACGCTGTCGGCAGGCAGGTAGCTCTGCACATTATCGTGCAATCCAATCCTTTCATTCACCACGAAGTCGGCCAGAAGAGTAGCCGTGAATGTTTTAGTGACGGAACCCATTTCATAGACAGTGTTCTCGTCCGGAGGGAGATGGCTGTTTTCACTTCTTGTTCCGTGGAAGAGGGTAAACGTCGTATCCCCTTTGATGACACCGACAGCTACACCGCCAAACGTGAAATTGGATTCGATGAGGTACTGCACTTCCTCTGAAAAACTATTAAAAGTTATCTCGGGTTCAACCGGATCCTCAGAGGAGCACGTCATCATGACAAAAGCCAATGATAGCACAATAAAACATGAGATTGTACATGATTTTTTCATCCGGATTTTCCTCATTGCGAATATCATTCAAAAGACCTACTAATTTCCTTTTTTAGTATTTTTTCTATCCTATTCACTTCCCCTCTCGATTGCTCGGGTATCCAATATTTATTGTAGAAGTCCAATACCCTGGAGTAACAGTCCCTCGAGTTCGCCTCATCACCAACTTCCTCATAGATGGCGTCAAGCTGCTCGTAACAGTACATTTGTTTTCTCTCGTTGGTGATCGGCGCATCGAGAGCCCTTTCGAAATACTCTATCGCTTCATCGAATCTCCTCTGAAACATGCAGAGAAATCCCATGTTTGAGTATGAAGACAGGAAATCCGGATACTTCTCGATCTGCCTGTTGATAATTACTTCAGCCTTTGTAGTGTCACCCAAGTTATACCAAGCCCAGCATGAATTATGCAGCGTCCAGAAGTTCTCTGCCGATATCCGTTCGATCTCAAGTGCCATTTGTCGCAGCTCATCCTTGTTTTCCCAATCCACGTCTTTCCAACGCTGCTCGACCTCCATGTATTCAACGACATCGGGATCGCTCAATCTGTCATCCTCATTTTTATAGACGGAAACTTCGTCGGTTTTGTAGTTGTATACAAACCACTTGTAGAAACCGCAATAAGGATTGCCGTAAGCGAAGTAGACCGTGTTGTTTTCAGGATCAAGAACGGCTGATGATCCGGTCTGGTTGTTATTGATATTGCCGCCCTTATACGGCGGCACCCTTCCCGTGTAATCATAAAAATCAGTATTGGAGAGCAGCCGTATAGCATCATCGACCGTGAATTCTACTTTACCGCTAAACGTCTTCTCAAACGAGTACTCCCTGGCGCTGTTAAACCAATCCATATCAAAAATGGAGTTGTACTCCTTCCTCATGGATTCGGATACGCATCTGTTGGTTGCATAAATGTAGCCATCCTTCAAATCAGTTCTGACAGCTTTTTGGTCCACGATATCATATGCTGCTCCTGTCCGATCTTCCAAGCTGCCTATCATTTTGACAAACCTGTCGACATTTTTGGGTGTATGATCCACATCGTTCAGATTGCGGCACTCTTCCAATATACTATTGAACATTAACATACTACCTTTCCCTTTAAACGGCTTGAACGTCGCCTGACCCCAGGAAAGGGACAGTCCGTGTTCGTTTATCCCGGTTACAGCGAAGGGGGTTCCGATGATCCCGATATCAATGTACTTGTCTTCTTTTTCATAGTGAGCTATCAGTGGATACTCGGCGAAGAACTGCTCGATACCGTGATCGGCATTACGCCCATGGATGATTCTATCGCCAATTTTCTTAACAAAGGATGAGCAAGATACGAAATTAGGTCCGAATGCCACCTTTAGCAATTGGTTCAACGGAACGCCCG
>CAZTKR010000354.1:0-3877 GCA_964614115.1 uncultured bacterium
ATATCCATGCATGGACTTCTATTAAACCTATAAAGAAAAAAACATACCCATTGCTTTACGAGTAAGGGGGTTTCCTACCGAATCAGATATGATCCATACTTTAAAAACAAATACTAAGGCCGATCATTTGTGGAACTTTTTTTATAGTGGAGATGATATGAAATTGCTAATCGATGGTGATCGTAGTAAAAAGCCTGCCGATCCAATTTTTAGTTTTTACAATAATGTGTTATCATGTTTTCGAAAAACCTGGTTATAAGCATCTTCAAAACTGGTCGCCCTAATCCTTACCCGAAAAAATGGACACAAAGTTAAGCTGTTTTTCATGATTAATATACTCAACAGGAGCACAATAGCCAATGGCAGAGTGTCTTCTGGTTCGATTGTAGAATATTTCGACGTATTCAAAGAGACTCTGTCTAGCTTCGACTCTTGTTTGATAGTTTTCAAAATAAACCCATTCTGTTTTTAGTGAATGAAAGAATGTTTCCATAATCGCATTATCGTAACAGTTACCTTTTCCACTCATACTTTGAGTGATTTTGTGTTCTTTTAAAATTTCTTTTACAACAGTGGCGGCATACTGAACACCGCGATCTGAATGGAATATCAGTCCAGGGGATAGATTTCGACGCCATAGAGCTTGTCTCAAGGCATGGAGAACGATATCCTGAGTCAAATATTCACTCATTGACCATCCGACGATATATCGGGAATAGATGTCGAGAATACAAGTCAAGTAAAGCCAGCCTTCCCGAGTTCGGATGTAGGTAATATCAGAGGCCCATATTTGGTCAGGATAATCTGCCTTGAACGTTTGATTCAACAAATTTTTAGCCACAGGCAGTTTATGCTTCGAATGTGTCGTTATCTTGAATCTCCGTTTCATTTTGGCGATAATTCCGTTCAAGAGCATCAGACGAGCAACACGCTTTTTATTGCAGTGGATGCCCTGTGATCGCAATTCAGCGGTAATTCTGGGGCTTCCGTAAATATTTCGACTGTCTTTATGGACTTGTCTGATCTGCATCAGTAACCGCTCGTTCTGTTGATCACGTTTACTTTTGGGGTGTTTTCGCCATGCATAGTATGCGCTCCGAGTAATACCAAGAACATGGCACATCTTAGACACCCTGAAATCGGAGCGATAAAGCTCGATGAATTCAAACGTCATTCTGGGGGTCGTGAAAAGACGGCCATGGCTTTTTTTAAGATGTCACGCTCCTCCTTGACATCGGACAGCTCTTTCTTAAGCCGAAAAACCTCCTCTTCCAGTGGGGTTAAATGACCTTTGCCAGGGAACGCATGCTCCTGCTCTTTGATAAACTGTCTCCGCCAACGACTGAGCATGTTGGGATGTATGCCAATTTCATCAGCAACAACCTTGATTGTACGACCTCTTTCTGTAATAAGACGCACTGCTTCAATTTTGAAATCTCGGTCGTACTTCCTTCTAGGTCTGTATTCGCTCATTACACACCTCCTGGTCTCTGGTACAATTTAGAAACTTTTCGGTGTGTCCACAATAGCGGGGAAAGAAAAGGATTGTTCTAAACTTACTAAAGTTTTCAGGCTTTCTTTCAACAAAAAAGCAGGCGGATGCATTTATTCCCCCCACGGCCCGACGACGATTTGTCCCGGTTTCAAGAAATCAGGCAACCTTTTTTGCTGTCCTGAGTCTATAATTAAAATACACCGATTCTGAAGACATCAAGGAGGTATTCATGCGAAGTCGCTTCTGGATTCTAATGGTAAGATTTTCCCGGGTTGGTCTGCTCATTTTCTCGTTTATACTCCTTTTTTGCGCCGACGGTCCCGTTGGAGGGATCTCGTCCAAGATAGAAGCCTTTATACGGCCTTACGCGGACACGGGGAATTTCAGTGGCGCTGTTCTGGTGGCGCGGGACGGGGAGGTGATGTTCCACCGGGGCTTTGGTATGGCCAGCGTGGAGCACAGTGTGCCCGTCTCGGAGGAGACGCGATTCTTCATCGCCTCTGTGACGAAATCGTTCACGGCCACGGCTATACTGCTTCTGGAGGAGGAAGGGAGGCTGAGTCTCGAAGATCCCGTCGCCCGGTTTCTCCCGGATTTTCCCAACGGCCGACGCATCACCATCCGTCATCTCCTGACGCATACCTCGGGCCTGCCGCGGATTATCTTCTTCCCCGACTACTGGGAATGCTCGCTACAGCATGCCACGGCCGAGGAGGTCGTAGCATACTTCCGCGACGCACCGCTGGTGGCCGAGCCCGGCGGGCGGAGCAGCTACAGCAACGCGAACTACGCGCTCCTGGCACATCTCATCGAGCGGATCTCGGGCATGGCTTACGCGGACTTCCTGCGCACGCGGTTGTGGGAACCCCTGGGCATGGCGGACACTGGATTCCTCGCGTCGATGATAGAGCTGATCCCAAACCTGGCGTCGGGCTACGAGGTGGTCGGGGAAACGGATTTCAAGCACGCCGCATACCACGACCGCTCCTGGGGCATCGGCAGCGGGTCGATTTACTCCACGCCGCTGGACCTGTTCCGGTGGATACAGGGGGTGCGTGGAAACCGTGTACTGACACCCGAGACCACCCGCCGGATGTTCGATACAGAATATGGCTGCGGCTGGATTATGACGGAGCGCCACGGCCGTCAAGCTATCCAACTGACGGGGTGGGACAACTTAGGCTTCTCGGCCGACATGCTCCACTTCCCGGAGGACAGTTTGACGGTGGTAGTGTTGGGCAACCTGGACATCATCAGCGTGACCAACGAAATCTCCGACGGCGTGTCGGCCATGGCGCTGGGCGAGGAACAT
The DNA here is from genome assembly GCA_964614115.1 of uncultured bacterium. Lineage (GTDB taxonomy): Bacteria > Zhuqueibacterota > QNDG01 > QNDG01 > DSAB01 > CAZTKR01. Next base: position 2,808 of record CAZTKR010000354.1, read on the forward strand.
ACACCTCTGGCCCTCAGCGATGACCCCGTGGACGCGGCACTGGCGTCGAAGATCGTGGGTACGTACCGCTGGGGCGACGACTTCTACGTGCCGGGGGCCACGATCCAGATCGTCGAGGAAGACGGCCGACTCTTTGCGAAGCAGGAGAATGGGCTGGTAGGCATCCTGCGTGTCTCGGAGCTGGAATTTATTCACCGGATGAGCTGGGCGCGAATGGCCTTTTCCATTGATGACGATGGCGAGATTCGCGAGATGCTTTACTATGGCCGTTTCAAGACTGTTAAGCAGGCGGCGGAGTGATTCACTGAATTCGATATTCGGGTGATTAAAATATCCCCGGGTTTTCTGGGGGTGAACCCTCAGATCTCGCTTGACACTTTTGCATTCTAAAATATCTTTGGACTAGGAGTATATGACAATGCAAATAGGATGAACTTTGCACTCCAGGAGGAACCGATTCCTATCCCCGTTTCCAAAATGGCAGTGCAATCTATCTTTTTAATTTACTCACTAATTTGTTAATAAAATCAAGGTAGATACCACATTCTAACAGGGATAGCGTTAAAGTCATCATTTTAAATGAATAAGCCTATACTTAAAATAAACATAGGCTTACGCTGGCGTCCCCAAGGGAACGGTGCGTCTATCATAGTAAATAGTAAGTATATAGCAATGAATGAGACTATGCAAAACAAGCAAGATGTTTCGAAGATGAATACCAATTTTGTCCACATAATTTTGAACAACTCTAGTGCTAATAATAACAAATCATATTTAATTATAAAAATCAAGCATATGATGGAGCATCTCCACTTTTTGACCAGAGGTCTGAAGAACGTCTCTACCGAGATGAATCTTACAGTACTCTGCTACAATCTCAAGTGAGTCCTCAACATCCTGAATTTCAAAGAACTGATGACGACCATATCGTAAGGACAACAGCTATTTTTATCAAACTGATCTGCAAAAAAAGCGCGATTTTCATAAAAAGAAGTTTCTTCTCTTCGCACAAGGCGGCGTCCTACGCGGAATACTCGGGCAGCAGCTTCGACCTGAGGATAATTTTCTTT
>CAZTKR010000355.1:0-3835 GCA_964614115.1 uncultured bacterium
TGTTAATGAACCTCCGAGGATGGGATGCCGGACTTGAAGAGAGAAAGCGGATCCAGGATCAACACCGAAAACGACTTGATGATGAGGTGGATTAGGTTGCACCTGGAAGAGAGAGAAGGGCATTATGTGGGTGATGTGCGCTGGAAAGCATTGAGTAGATTTTTAATAATGTTGTCTTCTGATCCAAAGTTCAAAAATTAATTAATTCTTCTTATAAATTTTTAAATCAAGACACTTGATATGGATCGAGAGCTCATATCGGTCGCATGTCCGAAATGCGGGAGAGAGTATCGGATACGAAAGCCGAAAAACAGAAAAAGCTATTACTGTCCAAAATGCTGGACTGAAATAATTGTGGCACCAAGGCCCGATTGATTGAGTAAATGAATGCCCAAGCGTCTCCCCTACATCAATAAAATAACGCTTAAATCCGGCGTTGCCCATGAGGTTAGTTATTACATCCAGGGCAATAGGTACAGAAAATATTTCCCTCCCCAAATTCCTGAAAGTATCGTTATAGCCTGGGCCGCAGAAAAGAAAAAAGAAATTGCGTTCCAAAAGGCAGGATTAGAGCAATATTATGAAGTAGCCCAATACTCGAATATCACCCTTTCTGAATTCATCGGTTATCTTCAAATGGAAAGAAAGGGGTTTGTAGTACGAAGCACCATCGAGAGAAATGAGCAGGCTATTAGAAACCTTATTAAAATCATCGGCGATGTGCCCATCTCCCATATTGGCGAATCACATATCAAGAAATTCATGCGGTTGAGGCTTCAATACGGCTTTGCTCGGGCCGGAGTGAATAGAGATTTGGCTCAACTCCGAACTGTTTTCAATGTTGCTGTCGATAATCATCTTCTATCAAAAAGCCCATTCGGTAGAATAAAGTCCCTGAGCGTACCGGATAAAGACCTGGAAGTTCTCGCGGATGTAGAGATCGATCGATATTATAGTGCTTTGCCGGATGACAAAATTAATCTAAAAGTGGCGTTCACGATAATAAGGTATACGGGATGCAGAAGAAGATCAGTAGCAAGGCGTACCGGATATTGGGATAATGTGCTTCAATGGCAGGACATCGACTTCGACAATGCCACGATCAAAATAATCCAAAAGGGAGATCATAAAAAAATCCTCCCCTTGCATAGCGAACTCCATGATTATTTATTGAAAAAGTATGTTGAATTCGGCCGGCCTGAAGGAAACGTCATCCCCTATTACGCCGATACGATTACACGAAATTTCAAACAGGCTTTCATCGATGCAAGAATAAACAAAGACCTGGATCCGGTTCACGGACTCCGGCATAGTGCGGCTACCAAACTTTTAGAGGCCGGCGCAAATCTTCAAGACGTGGCGGATATCCTTGGCCATAAGAGTATCAAAACCACTCAAAGGTATCTTCATGCGACGATGGGGCACAAAAGGAAGATTGTGAATAAGCTATAATAGAATAATGCCTTAAATTTTTTCGGATATTTTTCGGATTTTTTTCGGATAAAGTTAATTAAAACCAGGGTATTTCAGTGTAGTTTCGATTTTTAAAGGGTCTAAAAATAACAAAGCCAGTAAATTGATTTTACTGGCTTTATCTTGTACGCCCGTTGGGAATCGAACCCAAAACCTCAGGCTCCGGAGGCCTGCGCTCTATCCAATTGAGCTACGGACGCATGTATAATTTTAATTTTAGCAAAAATTCCCTTCAAAGTCAAGAAAAGAATTCCCTTGACTTTTTGGGAATCCCTCTTACATTCTCCTGAAACAGAAAAACCTGGGAGGCTTCACATGGCAAAAACTATCGGCATTATCGGCGGCATGACGCCCGAATCCACCACCGTATACTACGAGCACATCGTCCACAGGTACATGGATCAATTCGGAGATTTCGGCTTCCCGGAGATCATCATCTACAGCGTCTCGTTCCAGCAGTACGAAGACTGGATGATCGCTGACCAGTGGGACGCCATTGCCCAGGGATTGACTCATGCCGTACAATCGACAGCAAAAGCAGGAGCCGACTTTGGCGTCATCGCCACGAATACCATGCACAACGTCTTTCCCCGGCTTCAGGATGCGTCCCCCATTCCCCTGCTCAGCATCATCGATGCTACGGCAGAAGCCATACAAGACAGGGGAATGAAGACCGTCGGTCTTCTTGGCACCCGGTTCACGATGTCCAAACCGTTCTACAAGGAGGGGCTGGAACGCCACGGTCTGAAGGCCATTGTCCCGGACGAGAACGATCGGAAGACGGTGGATGACATCATCTTCAACGAACTGGGCAAAGGCGTGATACGGGATGAATCGAGGCAGAAATACGTGGAAGTCGTCAAACGACTCCAGTCAAACGGAGCCGAGGGCGTGATTCTCGGCTGCACGGAGATCCCTCTGTTGATCGAGGAAAAAGACTGCGGCGTGCCATTGTTCAACACCACGGTGATCCATGCTGAAAAAGCGCTGGCATTTGCATTATCCGACTGAGGCACGGGCGAATAGAGGTTGGACTTTTACGAGTTATACGATCGGGCTGATGATTTCCTCGTATCATCTCGAATTATAATGTACTCACCTGTATGAGGATGCATCGATGGGCGGCGTGCATATCCATTCACGTCACCCATTTATATTATTATTCGAGAAAGGTACCGATGCAGATGTACGACATCGGATACTGCCCTGTGTTGACGAGCTTCCGCTGAACGCCTATTGGATAGCTGATGCACGATCCGGCCTTGCACGGAATCTCCTTGTCGTCCCAGATGAATTTTCCTTTTCCGACAAGTATGTAACACGTCTCCGCTGTGTCGTGATGCGTATGTAGCCGTGTCGAACGGCCCGGCATGATGGTCACGACTTCCGCATTGGCGAATTTCTGGGGCCGCCGGAGCCAGATGTCCCGGATGAGGAGATGAAATCCTTCCTGTTTTGATGGATTCTTACCTTCGTCGAACACATGAGTCACGGCCACGCCCGAACCGACTATCGGCTTGTCCACTGTCACGCCTCGCTGTGTCACCGCCGACCAGGAAAGCCCGCCCTGGGGCGCGATTCCGCCCTTTACCTTGAAGATCACAAAGCGGAGGGATGCATTCCCTGTATTAAAAATCTCATGCTCGATTTCGGGCGTCATGTAGACAGCCATGTCCTGCCGGAGCTCGTAGACATCTCCTTCGGGAAAGCCTTCGTAGATACTGATAATGCCCCTGCCATCCAGTACGTAATAGAGCCTTTCTTCGGGGAAATCCTGGGTTGGCAGACATCCATCTTTAGCAAGCTCCACCTCATCGACAGCCATCCTCTTGGAGCCGGAATCTTCGTATGTCAACAATTGTTTTGTTTGATGAGGATCATTATCCTGAAGAACCGATCCTGTACTGACCTCCCAGATACAGGTCGATATGAAAATCGTGAGGATAAAAACAGGAATGCTTCTATTGCCTGCTTTTCGGAATGGTTGCTCAGGCATGGTGCTCTCCTTTCTGGTTTGTAATACCGAAAAAAATAGCAAACTTCTTCGACATTGTCAATCCGTTTCAATATGCGAGACGGTTTCGACGTCTATAAACAGCCATTTGATTTTCTTGTGTGGATAGTGGACTCGTTTGATGAATATCCTTTAGGCCCTGTAAGACAAAGGATTCGCAGGATTGCATACCGGTTGCTAGAATAATTAATTGAACCTATCGTGCGATCTGAAAAGTATCCGAATGATTGATTGTAAGAAAAGGGGAGGTTACATCGGAAAGGAATGAATGATTACCCCGTCGCCTTCAACACCACCATCGTAATATCATCGGCCTGAGGAGCCCCTTCGCTATAATGCTTCACTTCA
>CAZTKR010000356.1:0-3815 GCA_964614115.1 uncultured bacterium
ACCGGAATGGGGCATCGGAAAAAATCCTTATTGGCATCGAGAGTACTGTACAGAAGGTCTGCTTTCGTTTCGTTCTCCTTCTCCACAGCATCCAGTCCGCCAATACTCTTCACATGCTCCGCCACGAGTTTCAAGATATAGATCGAGTATGTGGGAGGTGTATTAAACAGGGAATCCTTCTCTGCATGGGTTTTGTACATCGTCATCGTGGGAATATTATCCCTGCTTTTTTCCACGATATCTTTGTGGATGATGACGGTCGTCACGCCCGAAGGTCCCAAATTCTTCTGAGCCCCGGCATAGATGATGCCGAATGGGTTGATGTCAATCTTCTTTGACATGATGTCGCTGGACATATCGGCAACGAGGGGCACACTCCCCGTGTCGGGGAAAACCTTCCACTGAGTACCAGCAATTGTATTATTGGACGTGATATGAACATACTGGGCATTGGGATCGAGGTTCAGATCCTTGGGAATTTCCGTAAAGTTTGCCTCCTCGGAAGAACCTGCCACATTCACGTTGCCAAAAAGTTTTGCTTCCTTGATAGCTTTTTTAGACCAGGCACCTGTATTGATATAATCGGCACTCTGTCCATCCCTCAATAGATTCATGGGTATCATGTAGAACTGAGTGCTGGCACCTCCTTGAAGAAATAAAATATGATAATTGTCCGGTACCTGAAACATCTCCCGGATCAACGACTGCGCCTGAGTGTGTATATCGGAGTACTCCTTGGAACGGTGGCTGAGCTCCATTACCGCCATGCCCGTACCCGCATAATTAGGCAGATCGGCTTTCATCTTTTCCAATACGGGTAAGGGAAGAGTGGCCGGACCTGGATTAAAATTCCAAATGCGATCCATGATTTCACTCCTTATATTATATTTCTTTCATTTTTCCTGATTTGATTTTTTCTATATCATTCCTTGTACATAGCTACTTGTTGAACTCCTCCAATATGTCGATGATGATATCACCGATACGCAGGAGATTTTCCTTGGATGAAGCGCCCAGATGGGGCGTCATCTGGACATTGGGTGCCGGAAGGAGGGGACACTCCGGTGGTGGTGGATCGGAATACCATACATCGTTGGCGTAGGTCTTGATTTTGCCACTTTTTAGTGCCTCGACGACATCTTCTTCGATGGCACACTTGCCACGACCGGTATTGATAATCACCACGCCGTCCTTCATCTTGGCAATGGTGTCTTTGTTGATCATGCCTTTGGTCTCGTCCGTCAAGGGGGTGTGAAAAGAGAGATAATCGGATTCGGCCAGGACTTCATCGAACGACTTCATCTCGGCCCAATCGGACTGGTCAACATACTTATCGTAGGCAATGACTTTCATACCAAAGGCTTTCGCACGCTTTGCCACTTCCGTGGCAATCCTGCCTATTCCGATGAGACCCAGGGTCTTACCCATGAGCTCGGTGCGCTTGAGGGCTTTTTTCTCCCACTTCCCTTCAGCCATCGTGTTGTGCCCTTCGATGAGCCGGTTGGGTACAGCCAGCATGTGGGCAAAGGCCAATTCCGCTACGGCAACGGCACTGGCTGCAGGCGTATTCCGTACTTCAATACCTTTTTCCTTGGCATATTCACGGTCGACATTGTCCAGGCCGACACCGCCTCGAATGATGAGCTTCAGGTTGGGTGCGCCGTCGATATACTCCTTGGTACACTTTGTTTTACTCCGAATCAAGACGACATCAGCATCGGATACTTGAGACTTGTCATCCGTGACTTCGCCGAATTTTTTAAGACGATCGGGAAGCGATGGATCGAAAGCATCGGATATTAAAATTTTCATGGCTAATACCTCCTTCTATTTTTTTGATTATTCGATATAAGTTTGTATCAATCGAGCTTATGAATAACGACACCACTGCGCAACTTCGGTTCAAACCACGTGGACTTTGGAGGCATCACCTTTCCCGCATCAGCTACCGAGAGAAGCTGAGCAATACTCGTCGGAAAGAGGGAGAAGGCTACTTTGTAATCCCCGTTATCCACCAATCTCTCCAACTCATTCAAACCACGGATGCCGCCCACAAAATGAATGCGTTTATCCGTACGGGGGTCTTCGATACCCAGGATGGGAGAAAGAAGATTCACCTGCAGTATGGAGACATCCAGCTGCGATATGGGATCGGAAGGATCGAATGTGCCTTCTTTGGGTTTCAGGCTGAACCACTGTCCGTCCAGGTACATCCCGAAATCGCGGACTTCTTGTGGCCTATACGGTATCCCACCACATCCTCCACAACCTTCACAACTTGCACCTTGTATCAAAACATCAAATTTTTCTGCTACTCTGGCCAAAAAATCATCCATCGAGAGCCCGTTTAAATCTGCGACGACTCGGTTGTAATCGAGAATGCGCATCTGGGAATCGGGAAAAATCACCGTTAGAAAGTAGTCATATTCCTTTTCCCCCGTGGGATGGGAATCGGCTTCCTTACGCATATCCCTGACGCGTGTCGCCGCTGCTGAACGATGATGACCATCGGCTACGTAGAGAGCATCGATGCGCGAAAACGCATCGGTTATTTTTTTTATAAGCGATGAATCGTCTACAACATAGAACGTATGCTTAACGTCGTAATCGCCCACAAAATCATAAACAGGATCTTTGGCCATACTTTTTTCGATCAAATCATCGATCTCCTGATTCGCCCGATAGGTCAAGAATACGGGACCGGCCTGGGCATTGAGATGATTGATATGGTTCACCCTGTCCTGTTCTTTATCCGGTCGGGTATGCTCGTGCTTCTTGATACTGTTCTGAACATAATCCTCAACCGAAGCAATTGCCACCAGCCCCACCTGTTCATGATCTCCCATGCGAAGTTTGTAAACATAATAACATGGTTTTTCGTCCTGTACTAAAACCTTCTGGGCAATGAGACGATTCAGATTCTCGGCTCCCTTGACGTATACTTTGGGGTCATAGTGATCGATGGAGAGATCCAGATCGATTTCGGGCTTAACAACATGGAGAAAGGAAAGTGGGTTGCCTCTCGCCTTTTCTCTGGCCTCATCTGAATTGAGCACATCGTACGGCGGAGAAGCCACTTCTCCAACTTTTTCTGGGACAGGTCTCAATCCACGGAATGGTTTTATACGAGCCATAAAATTCTCCTAATCTCTATAGTCAAGACCACATTGCAATTGTACTGTTTTTTTTCCGAATCTTAAAATTGACGGGATCAATTCCTTTTTATATATTAATCTGGTAGCAAACATTGGAATGTCCGGTTATGGCGGCTTACTCTGTATATCAGAGAGTCATTCTATGAGGTCTTATCCTTCTCTTGTTTTACTTGTTTTTTTTCAGAGGATGTTTTAACGGATTTCTTCTCGGTTTTTGTCTTTGTCTCCGTTTTTGAAGGGGATTTTTTTTCCTTGGTGTCTTTGCTTTCCACCTCTTTCTTCACCGGTTTCTCTGGTTTTGCCTTCTCTTCCTTTTTCTTTTCTACTTTCTTTTCTACCTTCTTCTCGACTTTCTTATCGGCCTTCTTCTCTGTTTTCTGCTCAACCTTTTTCTCGACTTTTTTCTTCTCTTCTTCCTTCTTGATTTCTTTCTTCACGGCTGTTTTTGGTGAAGTTGTTTCTTCTACGAGCTCCTTTTTCGGAGCGGCCTTTTTCTTCACTTCTTTTATCTTGGGAGCTGCCTTACGTTTTCTGAAGGTCATGGTTTTCATCTTCAATTTTTTCTTGCGGGCCTTCCGCTTTCTTTTCAATAGTATATGACGTCGCGTTTGTTTGCTCTTACTTCTACCCATGCATTTACCTCTTCTTCTCGAGATGGAC
>CAZTKR010000357.1:0-3808 GCA_964614115.1 uncultured bacterium
GTCCATATCCTGGTACAAGAACACATAAAAGAAATAAAGAAAGAAATGTGTTTTTTAAAACCATCAAAGTATCATTATTAATTCATGAATATCAATTTATTAAAAATAACTGTTTGCCCTACGGAAATTCGATAAATAGTAAACGATCATTGTGCCTGAAAATAAAAAGCCGACCTTTTAAAATGGATTAACCACTTCAGCAGCCCGGCTATCATAGCAAGTTTTATCGAGTCGTATACGTATTCTAAAGAAGCTAACCGCCTCTCCCGTCAGGCGTCACTTACTTTAGACCCGTAGCTTTGTGCCCCTCGGTTTTCCGAGGTTTACCCTTTTCGGTGATTTTTATTTATTCAAATGAATGTATAAAAAGAGACTCCCCTCCTCCTCAAACCTGCGTAATATTAAAATAAAATAAATTACAGGATTAATCAATAGGAAATTCTGTGAAATGTAATAAAATTATATTTGAATGTCAATAGGCAAATTATTCCTATTTAATAAAGGCCGACAACATCCTTAAGTTGATACAAAAATGAATGAACGTTCCAGAAAAACGTTGTTAACTCATAAGCGATGTAACGTACGAGTAGAAAAAAATAGAATTCGACCGCTCTTTCCTAAAGAGGAACGTAATAAACCGTTCAGAGGTCATGGGTACTATAAAAATATGCACTGGGTGCGGGGAACTCAGGGCGATCTTTTCTTCTTCACGTGTTGTGTGGATGGCGTGAAGAACACGACTGTCTTCTATTTCCTATCAGAAAATAAATACTGCCTTTCATTCATACCGCAGGCTATCTACAGGATTGGACCAAGTCGCTCTGAATGCCCGGTAATCCACCGTCAACAGATTAATGTATACGCCATGTGACGATAGCGCATCTAACAAAGTATACTGGCTTTACTCCATTGAGCGCATTTCTCGGGAGTAGGAGCACAACAGTATAAATTCCTCCCCTCTGAAAAAATGCCCATCATTCCCACATCTTTTGCATCTCGTCATCCAAACCCGTTATTTCCCAGCGGAGAAGAGAGGCGGGTATCACACCCCGCTTAAAATAATCGTCCCAAAAATCTTTGAGTTGGAATGCCTGCCCCAATTGTGCAGCACGATCGGCGATGAGGTTGTCCAGTTGAATCTTGCCGATGACATAGCTCGTGCCGTATCCCGGTTGCGACAAATAGAGGCCATAATCTCCCCAGAGCGTATTGCTGTCGGCTCGGATGAATCCCCTCGGCGTTTTTTCGACACCATACTGAATGGCTTCCTCCAGGGTGAAATCACCGGAATGCAGTTTCAACCCGCCAATCGCCCGGATCGCCCGAAAAGCCAGCATGATATGCACCAACTCCCTGGCTCTGGGGTGATCCTCGAGTAGACCCGCCTGCATCATCAGCTCTTCGAAGCCAGTAGCCAATCCCTCGGCGCGACTATCCCAAATGTTACAAAGAAGAGCCTTGCCCCTTATAGGATGCGTATTGCGCTTTTCCCGCTGTTTCTCCAACCAGTGTACCTGATGACATATCAATGGTAGCGGATTTCGGTAATTCACATGTGTGAAGAAATCCAGTTCCTCCGGAGGGATATAGGAGCGAACCTCATCGTTCAGCCGCATGTAGTTGGGAACAGTGAATATTTCCTTTTTACGTAAAAAATCTATGAACGCAGCCACCGATTTCTTCATTCGATTCTGCTGCTCCTTCAGGGACGCTGCCGGTTTAAGTTGCGGAAGACGGCGGTTTCGGTGTTCCTCCAAAGCCAGTGCCGCCAGCGACCGCCCTAGCTCCCTCTCGATCAGTTCCAACTGCTCCTGCCAGGTATAGGGAACCAAATGCACATCCTTCATATACCGGTCGAATTCGGCCCTCCCGATACCGGAAAACGCCTTCATTCCCTGACGATTCTCCTCGAGCCAGATGATAAAATCATCCACAGCCTCCTTGGCCGACTTGGCCAGAGCCGCCAACTCTGGATCATCGGCGTCCCATTGGCTTGCCAGTTCGGCCAAGCTGGCGCTTTCTCGTTTCTTCTGCCGAATGCCGAACAACCACAGATCTCCTGCTTCTTCCACGAGGTTCTGCTTTGCCTGGGACAGGATGGCCGGTATGGCGCTGAGTTTCTCTTTAAAAACAGCACGGGACGTCTCATTCAGGGGAAAGCTGTGCTCGAATACATTCAGTACTCCATAGATTTCCGGGCCTTCCCGCGCTGGCACATCCGGCTCCGACATCTGGATGACCGCATAGAACACAGGATTTCGCGCCCAGGGCCGCAGAACACGATGATCGAACTCCAGTCCATTGATCTCCGCCAGAACGATCTCACAGTCGACCTGCTGAGGAATGGGCCATCCTTTGCAGTCTATTGCGGCGAGACGTTTTTTGAATTCTGGGATGCGGTGCTTCTGTTCAGCCATGGCCTTTGCCGTGTAGTCTGGCACACCGTCCACGACTCGGGGTTTCTGGAACTCGCGCCATTCTTCGAAAAAATGGACAAGGTCTTCGTACTCCCCTCCGGCAGGTACGCTTTGTTTCTGACTGCAGTTCATCCATAGTACCGATGAAATGAATACGAAAAGCAAAACAATGAGATATGGTCGGCTGCTCATACCTCCCCCTTTCGTTTATTTTTTGTATGATGGTAAAACGTCAACATGTGCTCGATACGTACGTTATAAAGGTAGTATGCCCCGGCAAGTAAAATTGAAGACCTTTAGAATAAATATTAATAAAAAGCGTTTTATGATCTTTCCATTTGAATTACTGAACGTCGTTTCGTTCAACGATCCCCGCTTTGAAACCCAACGTCGTAACAAGTTCGATCAAAAGCCCATAAATGAAGCCCAAAACGAACGGCCAGATAAACACGTTACCAATACCGAGGGCAATCAATCCCATGATCACTCCGAACAGTCCACCCAGTACCAATCCGTGAAAAACCCAGGGCCACCTCAATGCACTAATGCCGATGGTGAAACCCATCAATCCGTTAAATAGAATAATGACCAGGTTTATAGTAAGTGGCTGCTCATGACCCATGCCAAATGTACATATGGCCCATGAAATACATCCACAGATTAACCCCAGAAGGGTCGTGATGATTATGCGTTTTTTCTTTATCTTCTTGATCCCCCATTTTTCATCGGAACCGTATGTACGTTATAGACGTCTTATGATTTACACTTCACCCGCTTATCAGATATAAAGCCCCACCTATTCGACTGTCATCAAAATATGTCAAACGGATAGTATCGGAATGTACGAGATATCTTTTGCATAGTCAAGTATATTTATCTTGCTCTTTGTTATCGAATCTTGATAGCAACTCCTCTTCTACACTTTATTCTTTTATCGAAAGATAAAAAGAATCATCGTTACTGTGCAGATAATTTGTTTATATTAATATTATCATTCTATGAACATCAGAACGATACGCTTTACTCAATTTCAAGGAGGCGTCGATTCGACCTTCATCGGCTCTACGGATACACAATCTGGATAAACGCCTTCATCCGAGTAATACAGCGATATGATGATTACTTCGTCGCGACCTGCCAAGTCTCCTTAAGATGCGACCGAACCTATGGAATATTGCGAACTACCGGCTCAACACCGACTTCCCGGATTGACGAAAATCGCATACTTTAATTCGATATAACTATACACCCGGCGGCATAAGATGGCCTTGTTGATTTTTACCCTTCTACTGTGTTTGATATTTTCCAGCTTGTACTATCTCATCAACCAAACGAACAAACTCTATTTCTTGAAGATTGTAAATACCGATGGTCACGCGGCAAGCAGCTGG
>CAZTKR010000358.1:0-3802 GCA_964614115.1 uncultured bacterium
AGAGACATGTATACAACAGAATCTGGCGGAATTATCCCAACAGAAAGCGCAGAGCACCACAAACGTGTTTCCCAAGATATTTACCAAAAATCTCTCGACCAAGCCAACATTTCCCCTAAACAAATCAAAGCAATTGCACAAAAAACTGACAATGTGCTAGGAATTCATGATATATCTATTCATTCAAAGATGTAATATTTCATTATGAAAGTCAAGGAAAGTTTTAATCGTCTTGCAGTCTATATTAAAATACTGAGTGATTCTATCTTTACATTTAAAAAGGATAATTTCTCTCCTCATGCCCCTTATACACGGCCTGAGCAAAATTGATTCTGCGCATGGGCGGCTGCGTCATGATCTCTTCAAAGTAATGTGCCGAAAGTCCGCAGAGCCTTCCGAAGATGAACAGCGCCTTGGCCAATTTGGGGTCCAGGCCCATGTCGGCGATGATGGCCCCGATGACACCGTCCACGTTGATGGGGAGGCTCAATCCGCGAACCTCCTTGAGCATATCACCGGCGATCCTGGAGATGGCTACACACGAACCGGCCAGACTGCTGGATTCGGCCAGAGTCCACAGCACGTCCCGCCGGGGATCCTGTGTGTGGACACGGTGGCCCATGCCCTCGATTCGCCGGCCGGCCATTACGTATTCGGACATGATGGTCCGGGTCGCATCCTCGATGGGCAGGCCCTTTTTTTCGGCGAGGTCGGCGCATTTACGGAAGAAAGACGCCGCCTTTTCACCGGCGCCGCCATGAACGTCGGTGATGGCACCCACACCATGAGCCACGGCTACCTCGTACGAAGCCCGTACCGAGGAGGCGATCAATGTCGCCTGGGCCGAGGGCGGCGTGACGCCGTGATCGACGGAGGCTACGATCATGGCCTCCAGCATCCGGGATCGGCGCTCATCGATGTTTTTATCCCCGCTGATGACGCGATAGATGATATGGGAGAAAGGTTCCGAAGCGCCCGCTTTTTGGAGTAGGGAATCGGTCTCCAGGATATGCGCCAGATATGCGGCAAATCGGCCCAGACAGTAGACGGTCTTTTCGACCTGGGCCAGCCTGCCGGACGGAGTATACGTTGCCAGGTCCTCGTCGTTTAGAAGGTATTTCTCCAGCGTTTTAGAGAGGTCTTCCTCGGGATTCCTGTAGACCGAGGGCACGGGTTTTTTTGACGCTTCGACGGCGAGTGCCCCGAGCTTTTTCTCGGTGTTTTTATCGGGCAGCTCTCCGAGAACGATCAGATGGGCGGCGGACATCAGGGAAGCGTGCTCGATCAACTCCTGGAGTCTGTATCCTCGCACGACCAGATTGTTGGGTTCCACTTTTGTGACCAGCGTTCCCCAGCTTGGCTTGGGCGGAGGCGCCTCCCAGATGATGCGCATCTTCTCGTAATACCGATCGGGCGCGAAATAGGTCCGATGGTTCAATTTTTTTTGAACCTCTGTGATGAGGTCGAACTGGCTGTTCACGACGGTCACACCGGCGGATTCCAAGGCAGCCTTTTTGGATTTGAACGTGCCGGTTTCCATGCCCGGTGTGACGATGGCGCCGGCATGACCCATGGTCTTACCTTCGGGAGCGTGAGCGCCCGAGATCAGGGCGACCAGGGGCTTGGTGTATTTTTCAGGGTGCTCTCTGATGTCCTGGGCCAGAAGCTCTTCCTGGCATCCGCCGATCTCGCCGGCCACGATGACAAGGTCGGTGTTCTCATACCCCATGGCAAGGGGAACCAGGTCTCTGAAGGTGGAGCCGATGGCACCGTCACCGCCCACGCCGATGACTGCGTTCTGGGCGATTCCCACACTGGCCATGGCGTCGGACATGTGGTAAAGGATGGCACCGCTCCGGGAAATGATGGTCACACCCCGCGATCCGAAACGTCCCAGCTCCGGCTCTTCGGGGTAGAAGACATCGGGCAGCATGCCGATCTTGATCCTCTCGGGCGGGAAGATCAAACCCGGCGTGTTCCCGCCAATGAGGACGGTGTTGTGCTTTCGTGCCGCAACCAGGACATCCCGGACGTCCCTCAAAGGAATGCCCTCGGTGATCAGAACCACCAGGGGGATGCCCGTCTCGATGGCTTCGATGGCGGCGTCCCTGGCCGTGGCATAGTGCCGCCAGATGCTGCAGGCCACGACGTCGGGATGCTCGTCCATCGCTTCTTTTACGGATTCATACACGGGTATGACTTCGTCTACCCGGCTGCCGCCTTTACCAGGGGCCACGCCAGCGGCTATGGTGGTTCCGAACCGGTTCATCAGTCCGGCGTGCTTGGATCCCTGGCCCCCCAAACCGATGATCAGCGTGTCCAGCTTATTCGTCTTTGCAATCCGTTTGGCCAACTCCGGCCGTATTTTTTTAACGATATAATAAAGCATGCCTTGGGTTGCGTCGATCTTTTCGCTCATGCAGTTCGTTCCTTTTTATTTGCCTTCATCGTTGAACCGCAGGGGACGCGGAGATGAAGGGCATTATGATAAAATAATACCTCAAGATTTATTGTCGTTCAAGCGTTCTGGCAATCCCTTCCCGGATGACCTCGGCCATGATGGTCTGGTTACCCACGGTGATATGCATGTCTTTCAGTTCATCCGGTGTCTCCCGTTTGGCTTTTTCCAGAAAGTCACGTGCGCTGGGGAGGTCTGTTCCGACCATCCGTCCGTAAACGGGTATGACGCGCCTCCCTTCTTTTTTCCTCTGACGCAGGCATTCCACGAGTCCTCGAATAAAGGTGTCGCAACTGGAAATGCCGCCGAACCGGGAGGTGATGATCAGATCCACGACCTCGTAATCCATGAGCAGGTGGAACATCTCGGCCACGCGTTTTAACGTGGGACCGCCTCCCGAGTCCATGAAGTTGACGGGCACGACACGACCCTGGAAGAATCGATCGCCCACGTTGGCCACTTCGTCTATGGAGAAAATCCCGTAACCCGCGCCGCCGGGCACGAGTCCGACGTAAAGTTTGTCCCGGTCTTTCCGATATTCTTCGGGAAGCAGGTCCACATACGGGAAGCCGGCCTCCCGGGCACGGACTTCGTTTCGAGTGGGTTCCGAGACGTCGTGACGGACCTCGCGGACACCCAGGAGCTTGAAGAGTTCACCCTGACGGTAGAGTCCGTTGTCGTCCAGGACGATCTTGGCGTCGGCCGCCACCGGCCCTCCAGGTGTGATGATCAATGGGTTGATTTCGGCCACCTTGCAGTCGTACTTTTGGAAAGCGGCGTATGCGTTGGCAAGCACCTCCTGAAGAACATCTATGTGCCTTTTCCCCTCCTGGATTCCCCGGGCCAGAAAATTCGCCATCTCCGCAGCCCTGTCCTGGGTCAGGGTTTTATCGTTATCGGGCAGCTCGACCTTGAGGATGGCCTCAGGATTCTTCCGAGCCACCTCTTCGATATCCACACCCCCGGACGGACTGACCATCATGATGACGTTGAAGTTGACCGGATTCATCGTCACGCCCACGTAGCAGGCGTCCACCTCTTCCACGGCCTGCTCCAGCATGAGCATGTCCACGGTATAATCGCGTATTTTATGGCCGAGCATGTCACCGGCCAGCCGGACGGCTTCATCCTCGTCTTTTGCTTTTTTAATCCCGCCGGCCTTGCCCCGTCCGCCGATGAGTACGAGGGATTTGAGCATCATGGGATAATCCGCATCCGGAAGACTCCGGATTTGTTCGGGCTGGCATATCAAACCGACCTGGCGGGGAATGGGAATGCCCTCTTTTTCGAATACTTTTTTTGCTTCATTCTCGTAGAGTCGCATTTATACCTCATCTATATGTT